>CAZANJ010000024.1:4670-10465 GCA_964486415.1 uncultured Anaerolineales bacterium | reverse complement strand
TTGGTAAGTTGGTAGATTGGTAAGTTGGTAGGTTGGTGGGTTGGGTTCGTACTGTTTCGAGGCTGCTGCTTGTGGCAGCCTCGTTGTGCTGTAAGTGGCTATTTGAAAAATCAGTAGGGGCAGGACTCCGTGCCTGCCCAATCTTATTGTGGGCGACCACAACCTCATCGCGGGCGACCACGGGCGACTCGTCGCCCAGGGGATCGCCCCTACGTCATAGGATTTTCAAACAGGCTGTCAGAGTTTGGGAGGCAAAGCAGTGGACAAAATTTTCTACCCCGATAGTGTCGTTGTGATCGGTGTTTCGGAGCGACCGGATAATTTGGCGGCCAACATCGTCCGCAACTTGCTCAATCAAGATGGCTCGCTCGGCTACGAGGGCGACGTCTACGCCGTCGGACTGCGTGGCGGCGAGGTGCCTGGGGCTGGATTGGCCCGGCCAGGATTGGCCCGCGTGCCCATCCATACCTCCATCGACGAGCTGCCCGACGGAATTGATCTGGCCGTGCTCTTGACCCCTGCGGCGACAGTGCCTGATCTCCTGGACGCTTGTGGGCGGAAGGACATTCGCCGCGCAGTGATCGAATCGGGCGGCTTCTCCGAGTTCTCCGAGGCGGGGCGTGCCCTGGAGGAGCGCATCATCGACGTAGCTCGGCGCTGGGACATTCGCTTCGTCGGCCCCAATTGCATCAGCGTGATCAATATGGAAAATGGGCTTCGTTTGCCCTTCGTCTCCCTCGACTGGAGAGTCGCCAAGCAAGGGCCGGTGTCCGTGCTGGCCCAGAGCGGCGGCGTCTCCGTCACCTATTTGATCCTGCTCAGCGAGGTCGGCCTGGGAGTCAATAAGGTGGTCAGTATGGGCAACAAAGCCGATCTGGATGAGGTGGACTACTTGAGCTACCTGCTGGAGGATCCAGGCACGGAGATCGTCTGCCTCTACCTGGAGAGCATCGAGAAGGGCCGCAGGCTGCTGGAGTTAGCCGCTTCCGTCAACCCGTCGACCTCCAAGCCGATCATCGTCCACAAAGCGAACACGGGGCAAGCCAGCGCCGAGATCGCCTTTTCCCACACGGCGGCCCTGGCCAGCGATGATCGTATCGTGGACGCGGCGCTGCGACAGGCTAACCTCACACGGGCGACTGGATTCGACGACGCCGTGGCGCTGGCGCAGGGCTTCGCGCTGCCGCCGGTCTTGGGCGATGACCTGCTCATCGTCTCCCGCTCCGGCGGGCACGCGGTGGTCGCTGCCGACGCGGCGGAGAGCCACAACTTTCGCCTTCTCTCCATCCCGGATGATTTTCTGGATGATGTGAGGCGCCTCTTCCGCGCCGACGTCATCGCGCCGACCAATCCGCTCGATCTGGGCACCATCTTCGATTTTGAGCTCTACGGGCACATCGTCGAGAAGGGCTTGCGCGAGCTCGGCCCCGACGCGCTGCTGCTGGTACACACCTATAGCACTGGTGCGGAGGGTGAGATGTCGCAGCGGCTAGTCCGGCGCTTGGCTGCATTGAGCCGCGAGTTGGGGAAACCGGTGGCCTTCTGCGCCTTTGCCCAGCGGGACGAGGTGGAAGCGCTCAAACGGGCGACCGACCTTCCCATCTTCACCGAGATAGAGGCCGCCATGCGTGCCTTGTCTGCCTCCCGTGATCGACACACGCGCTCGGCGCGGCTGCTGCCGCTGCCCGCGGCGCGAGCTAAACGATCTCATTACGTCGAGGAGGTTTTGGAGAGCAATGGTCCACTTTCTTACGAAGGCGCGCTGATGATGTGTGAGGTCTACGGCATTCCCATTCCAGATTTGGGCTTCACTTTTGACGTCGAGGGGGCGGTGGTCAAGGCCGACATTTTGGGCTATCCGGTGGCGCTCAAGGCGCTTTCGCGCGACATCGCGCACAAATCAGACGTCGGAGCGGTCGTTCTGGACATCGACGACGAGGATGAAATGCGGAGCGCGTTCGCCGCGCTGATGGCGCGGTTGGAGGAACGTGCGCCAGGGGCGCGGATAGACAACGTGATGGTGCAGAAAATGTTCCACGGGGGGCGGGAATTGATCCTGGGTGGCAAGCGCGATCCCAGCTTCGGCCCGGTGGTGATGTTCGGGCTGGGCGGCGTTTACGTGGAGCTATTCGAGGACGTCGTATTTCGTCTCGCGCCGCTCACACGCGAGGATGCGGAGGAGATGATCACGGAGGTGCGCGGAAGTAGAATCCTGCACGGCGAGCCGCCGGCCGACCTGGACGCGGTCGTCGATGCGCTCCTCGCGCTGTCACGTCTTATGGTAGAGTGTCCAGAGGTGGCGGAGATCGACATCAACCCGCTGCTGGCCTTTGAGGAAGGCGCGGTGGCCGTGGACGCCCGTGTGGTCGTGCGCCACGAGCCCGATCAGTAGACGAACCTACAGCAGGTCCTCCAGTGTCTCGATCAAGCGAGCGTTCTGTACCGGTGTGCCCACGGTGATGCGCAGAAACTCGTGGAGATCGTAAGCGGTGCAGGGACGCACGATGACGCCGCGCTCCATAAGCTGTTGTTGAATCTCCAGCGCTTGCTCTCCAAAATCTACCAGGACGAAGTTGGCGTGGCTCTCCAGGTAGGGCAGGCCCAGCCGGTCGAACTCGTGGTAGAGGTAGATGCGTCCCTCGTGATTGGCCGCCACTGATTTCTGTAGAAACTCCTCGTCCTCCAGTGCGGCGATCCCCGCGGCTTGCGCCAGCAGATTTACCGCGAAAGGCTCCTTGACGCGGTTCAGCGACGCTATCAAGTCGGGCATACCGATGGCATATCCCAGCCGCACGCCCGCGATGCCATAGACCTTCGAGTAGGTGCGCACAGTCATAACGTTATCGCGGCCCGCTCGTAAATACTGGAGCGTATCGGGGTACTCATCCGAGGCGACCAGTTCATAGTATGCCTCGTCGAAAATCACCAACACGTGATCTGGCACCTGGGCCATAAAGGCTTCCACCTCATCGGCTGTGACGATAGTACCGGTGGGATTGTTCGGGTTGCAGATGACGACGAGCTTGGTTTCCTCCCCGATCGCCGCGCCCATCGCCTCCAGATCGAGCCGGAAGTCCCTCATCGGTATCTTGGTCAGTCGCGCCCGCATCACGTGCGTGTAAATGTCGTAGACCGGGAAGGAAGAGCGGCTGACGATGACCTCGCTCTCCTCTTCCAGGTAGGCCATGCAAGTCTGCATAATGATCCCGTCGGCCCCGTTGCCCACCGATACCTGCTCCATCTCAAAGCCGAGGTGCTCTGCAATTGCCTGGCGCAAATAGTAGCTTTGCCCATCGGGATACATATTCAGCCTCGGCAGCGCTTCCTTGATGGCCTCTATCGCCCTGGGCGATGGCCCCAGCGGATTCTCGTTGGAGGCCAGCTTGATCACGTCCTCCAGTCCATATTTTCGCTGTACCTCCTCAATCGGCGTGCCGGGCACGTAGGGGCTCAGATTGTCCAGCCCTGGCTGATGTTCGGGTTGTCCTGTCATTGGCTCCTTCTTTTGTATCTGCTTTCTGATTACACTGCTATCACTTCGAAAATTATTTCGGGCTGATCATGCCCTTTGATCTTCAGATCATCCAACTCTCGTGTCTCAACGTACTCGTGTACCAACTCGTGGACTCGCCGACAGATCAGAATCTGGCCCGCTTGAGCGTTCTCTTGCAGTCGGCGGCTTATGTTCACAGTGTCTCCGATAACGGTGAAGCTCATCAATTGCTCTACGCCGATGTTACCGATCAGCACTTCGCCGGTGCTGATTCCTATCCCGAACTGGAGTCTGTGGGCTGAAGGCAGCTGCCCGTGGGCTTCTAGAACTCTTTGCTTGATCCGCCAGGCGGCCCGCACAGCCCGTAGCGCGTGGTCCGGCTGTGGAAGTGGGGCATTGAAATATGCCATCACAGCGTCGCCCAGGAATTTGTCCAGCGTCCCTCTTTCGGCAAGAATAGCTTCGGCGGCGACGGCGATGTGCTGGTTGAGCACCTCCATCAGTATTTTGGACGTGACACGGGCGCTGAAATTGCTGAAGCCTCGGATGTCGGCGAAGAGGACTGTCGCCTCCTGGCGCACTCCACCAGGCTCAATGAGATCGGGCTGGGCGATGAGCTTCTCTACCACGCTGGGAGCGACGTAACGCTCGAACAAGCTTCTGATTTGTTGCTTCTCGTGCTCTTTGGCCTCCTTAGTCTGCTTCAAAAGACGGGCATTCTCAATTGCGATGGTGGCGTAATCCGCGAGGGCCATAAGCAGCCCTTGATCGTGCCCGCTGAAAAATTGTCTCGTGATCTTGTTCTTTACTGCCAGCACACCGATGGTCCTCTCACCGACTTTCAAGGGAATGCAGAGCAACGCTCCTGTCTTGACCGGCTTGCCCTGCTGCAAAGCCTCGGTCGCCATTTTGTACTCTCTTTCGTACAAGGAAACGCGATCTCCCCTTTGGGTGCGTCGCTTGCGCACATGTTCCCGGAGGGCGTTTGTGTCCTCATCTTTCAGGAAAACAGTGCTTTCCTCGGCGCTGGTGATATAGAGCGCGGCGTCCACTATCCGCTCCATCAACTGATCCTGTTCCAGCAGGGCCGTGACCGATTTTCCGATCAGAAAGAGTGTCTGGAGTTCACGTAGTCGTCGTTCTAGTTGCTTCTTGGACTGTTTCAGACGCTCTGTGAGCGCTTCTTTGGCACGCTGTAGCCGCACTTCCCGCAATGCCCGCTCGATGCTCGAAAGCATCTCCTCGGGGGTGAAGGGCTTGATGATATAGTCGCGCACGCCTTTGCGAAACACTTCGACAGCGATGGCCTCGGACCCGTGATAGGTCATCAATATTACGGGGATCTCAATCTTTCGCTCATATAATTCGTCGAGCACTTCGAGTCCATCCATCTGGGGCATCTCCAGATCCAGCAGCATCAGGTGGATCTCCTCTTTGAGAAGTACTTGCATTGCTTCAGCGCCATTGGTCACTTCTACAACCTGGAAGTCGTTGGGCTTCAGGATGTATTGGATGACGAACTCGCGTATCTCGTGGCTATCATCCACGACGAGTATCTTGATCTCGGACATAGATTTTCTTCTAGCCTCTTTTCTGTATTACTCGTACATCGCCGACTACTAACCCCTTGCCTTTCGGGAACAAGAAGACCGGGTTCAGATCAACCTCGCTGATTTGTGGGTAGCGAAAGGGAAGTTGTGAGAACGTGACCAGTACATCGGCCAGCGCTTCCAGGTCTCGGGGCGGCTGACCGCGAACCCCTTTCAACAGTGGGAATGACTTGATCTCGCGGATCATTTGATCAGCCTCGACACGCTCGATGGGCGCCACGCGCAGCGCGATGTCCTTCCAGACCTCGGTGTAAATCCCGCCCAGCCCGAAGGCGATCACCGGCCCGAATTGCGGATCGCGCGATAGCCCCAACAGTACCTCCTGCGCTTCCCCGATCATCGGGTAGGTCACCACGCCGCGAAAGTCCCGGCCTTCAGCTACTTCTTCGAGCGCGTCGAAAGCCTCACGGGCTGCCTCGTCATCGCTGACATCCAAAATCACGCCGCCCACGTCCGACTTGTGCAAAATTTGCGGGGAGACCACCTTCATCGCCACCGGGTAGCCGATCTCTCGCGCTCCCCACGCTGCCTCCTCGCGTTTCTGCGCGAATCGAAGCTCGGGCGCTGGAATCCCATTCTCCCTCAGCCAGGCCATCGCCTCCGGCTCGAGTGTTGGTAGATTGGTAGATTGGTAAACTGGTAGATTGGTAGATTGGTAAACTGGTAGATTGGTAGATTGGTAAACTGGTAGA
>CAZANJ010000024.1:1567-4570 GCA_964486415.1 uncultured Anaerolineales bacterium | reverse complement strand
TTGGTAGATTGGTAAACTGGTAGATTGGTAGATTGGTAAACTGGTAGATTGGTAGTCGCTGACTCGCTGACTCGCCCTCTCGCTGATTCGCTCACCCGCGCCAGCGCTGCCACGGCCCGCTCACCGGTGGCGAAGTTCGGCACGCCGCGTCCCTCTAGATAATCGACGCTATCGGCCACGATCTGTTCCGGCAGGAAGGCGGCCACCAGCGGCTTGTCGCTGCCCGCGGCTGCATCGGCGACGCCTCGGGCCAGCGCCATACTGTCCAGGTAGGGCGTCGAGACGTTGATCGCCAGCGCCGCGTCATATTCCTCCAGCATCGCCGAAAGCGTGCGTCGATACCGTTCCTCCGTTCCCTCCACTGTCAGATCGATGGGATTCTTGAGCGCGCAGTGGCCCGGTAGGAACTCGCCCAGCGCAGCCTGAACCGCCGCGCTCGGCTCCGCCACTTCCAGCCCGACCTCCTCGGCGCGGTCGGCGGCCATCACGCCCGGTCCGCCGGAGTTGGTCACAATCGCGATCCGCCTCTCCGCCATCGGCGGCACATTCGTGTACGCCTTGCAGAAGTCGAAAAGCTCTTCAATAGTGTGGACTCGGATCGCGCCGCACTGCTTCAGCGCCGCGTCGTAGACCGCGTCCGCTCCGGCCATCGAGCCAGTGTGGGAGAGCGTGGCCCGCTGGCCCGCCTGTGTGCGCCCAGCCTTGATCACCACCACCGGCTTGCGGCGGGTGCAAGCCCTCAGTGCTTCCATAAATGCTGGCCCGTCGCTGGTGCTTTCGATGTATAGCGCCACCACCTCTGTATCTGGATCATCGGCCAAGTAGCGCAACAGGTCGATCTCGTTCAAGTCGGCCCCGTTGCCATAGCTGACGAACTTGCCGATGCCCAGGCCGTATTGCTTGGCCCAGGCTAGAACGACACCGCCCACCGCGCCGCTCTGGGCCACGACCGATGCGGTGCCAGCTGGCGGGCGCGTCTCCAGCGTGGGGTACAGAGCATGCGCGGTGTTGACGATGCCCGCGCAGTTGGGACCGACGAAGTGGACGCCGCATCGCTCGGCCACGTCTCTGAGCTCATCTTCGGCCTCGTGATTCCCAACTTCGGAAAAGCCGGCCGTGATGATGGCGGCCGCCTCGACGCCGGCCGTGCCGCAATCCTTCAGCACGCCCGGCACCGTCGAGGGCGGCGAGGCGATCACGGCCAGATCGACCGGCTGCTCGATCTTCGCCACGGCGTCGTAGCCCGGCGCAGTGTAGGGATAAGTCTCAGTGCTTGCCACTCCCTGCGCTTTGGGATTGACGGCGAAGACGTGCTCGTAGCCGCCGTCCAGAACCTGCCGAATCAGCTCATAGCCCAGTTTTCCCTTGGACGCTGAGCCGATGACGGCCACGCCGCGAGGGTAGAAGAGCCTCTGAATGTCCTTCGGGTCACGAACCATTGATAGCCGTCCTCAACCCCGCGCGGAACGCTGCCTCGTTCATCGCCGCGTACTTCTTCCAGCGATTCGTCACTATATCCGCCATCTCCTCAGGGTCAAGCAGTTCGTTTAGCTTCGTGTAGCCCAACACTGCGCCCAGCACATAGACATTCGCCGGGACGCGCCGGCCCTCGTACAGAGGTAGATCCTTGGGATCGAGATAGTATAATCTACCCCCCGCTTCCTTCACTTTTTCGCGCACTTGCTCCAAAGTGGGGTAGTCGGCTTTGCCGAGCATCACTTTCGTCGGCTCCCAGACGTGACCGTAGAGCACGAAGTCTCCGCCAGGCTTGACGTACCGCACCGCCTTGAGCGCCTCCGAGCGCTCCATCGCGATCACCAGATCGGCGCTGCGCTCCGGCATCTCCGGGCCCACGACCGCACGCCCCATCCGCACTTGCACCTTGACGCTGCCGCCGCGCTGGGCCATGCCCTTGGTGGGATAGAAGTTGACCGGCAGCCCCTTCTCCAGCGCGGCCTCGGAGATCAGGTCACCAATGGTCAGCACGCCCTGCCCGCCAACCCCGACGAGGAAAACGTCAAACGTCAAACGTGATGCGTCATCCGTGTTTCGTAATGAACGGTTCATCTCACACTCACCCTATCGCTGACTTGCGCTATCGCATCGAAGGTACAAACCTGTGCGCAGAGGCCACAGCCGTAGCACAATGACTGGTCGATGACGATGGATTCCTCGCCCAGGCTGATGGCCGGGCAGCCGGTGACCACGACGCAGCGCTTGCAGAGCGTGCACGCCTCGGCATCGACTTGGATCTCTCCAGCCTTCAGCCCGCGCCGCTGGGCCTGGATCGCGCACTCCTGCCGCGCAAGCACCACCTTGACTCCGGGCAGTTCCAGCGCCTCCTGGATGGTCGCCGTGGCCTCGTCGAACTCAAAAGGATCGATCACGAAGAAGTGCTCCACGCCCATCGCCGGGATCAACTCGGCCAGGTCGACCCGGCGGTTGCCCGTTGACTGGAAAGCCGCGTCGGTGCCGGGGTTGGTCTGCATGCCCGTCATCGCGGTCCAGCCGTTGTCCATCACGATCAGTGTCAGATCGACCTGATGTTGCACGGCGTTGATCAGCCCCGGCATTCCGCCGTGGAAGAAGGTCGAGTCGCCGATGGTGGCGATCACGGGCGTCTCCAGCCCGCTGTAGGCGTAGCCCTGGGCCAGGCTGACGCTGGCGCCCATCGCCACCTCGTTATAGACCGTCTCGAAGGGCGGGTTCATCCCCAGGATGGTGCAGCCGATGTCACCGGTCACCATCACTTCGTCCCGCTTGAGTCGCAGGTTGCGCAGCGCCTGGTTGACGGCCATAAACGTGCCGCGATGCGGACACCCGGCGCAGACCGTGATCGGGCGGGCGGCGGCGAGCTCCTCGGCCCCCTCGCCGTGCAGCCGCTCCTCCGGGATGGCGAGGTCCAAGGCCTCGGCGATGCCGCGCACCACGTGCGCCACGCCGTACTCGCCCACGCGCTCAAAGGTGCCGCTGCGCTTCCCTTTTATTGTGAAGGTGCCGCTG
>CAZANJ010000024.1:0-1467 GCA_964486415.1 uncultured Anaerolineales bacterium | reverse complement strand
GATGAGGGCGTGCCTGGGTAGCCGGTCACTACCTTGACGCCAGCACGCAGTGCGCCCAGCGCCAGGGCCTCGTTTCCGGTCAGTAATCGCGTTTTCAACGTCCCACCTCCGTCGATAGAAACTTTGCGTGTCCGGGATCCGCCACGATCTCGCCCTCCCACAGCACGCGCTGGCCGCGCTGGAAGCTCATCTCCGGCCAACCGAGCACGGTGTGTCCCTCGTAGAGTGTGTAGCCGGCGTTGGTGTGCTGGTTCTCGGCGCGGATGGTGAACTCGTGGGTCGGGTCGAAGACCACCAGGTCGGCGTCGGAGCCGACGGCGATGGTGCCCTTCTGCGGATAGAGCCCGAAGATGCGGGCCGGGTTCTCGCAGAGCACCTGCGCCACGCGCACCGGGCTAATGCGCCCGCTGTTGACGCCGCCGTCGTAGACCAGCGGCAGCAGCGTCTCAATCTGCGGCGAGCCGAAGGGCTGCTTGATGAAATCCCCGTTGAGGTCCTTGTGCTTGGGCGCGTGATCGGTGCCCACCACCTGGATCACCCCCTCGGCCAGCGCTTCCCACAGCGCCGCGCGATCCTCGGCGGTGCGGATCGGCGGCCCGATCTTGGCCAGCGCGCCGCGCTCCTCAATAATCTCCTCGGTCAGCGTCAGATACTGGGGGCAGGTCTCGGCGAAGACCGGCAGCCCCGCCTCCTGCGCCTCGCGGATGTGGCGGATGGCGCGGGCGGTGGTGTTGTGCGGGATGTAGAGCGGGCAGCCGGTCACCTCCGCCATCCGAATGGCGCGGAAGATGGCCTCCTCCTCCATCGCCGCCGGATGGGTGGCGACGAAGGCCCTTCCCCAGTTCTTTTTACCCTCACCCCGGCCCTCTCCCTCCCAGGGAGAGGGAGCAAGGTACTTGTCCTCCAGGTAATCGATCGCGCCGCCGTTCTCGGCGTGGACCATGGCCATCCCGCCCAGCTCGGCGAGCATATCCATCGCCTTCATCAGATGATAGTCATCCGTGGTCCAGCCCTCTTTGATGTAGGGCATGAAGAACTTGAAGGTGTGGACGCCCAGCTCGAACACGTCGGGGATCTCGTCGATCTGCCTGGGGGCCTCGAACAGCCCGCCGTGGAGCCCGAAGTCCAGCCGCGAGTTCGCCAGCCCATCCGCCTTCATCGCCTTCACGTTCTCCAGCAAGCTCTCGCCGGTGCGAGCGTAGGCATAGTGCAAGAGCGTGGTCGTCCCGCCATAGGCCGCCACCCGCGAGCAGTCCTCGACGCTATCGAGGTAGACGGGGTGGACGTGGACGTCGATGACGCCGGGAAAGACGTAACGCCCATCGACGTCGATCACCTGATCCGCCGCGTCGCGCGGCAAGTTCGGCTCGACGGCGGCGATGGTCTCGCCCTGCACGCCCACGTCGGCGCGGCGCATACCGTCGCCGGTGACGACGATGCCGTTGGTCAGTAAGAGGTCAAAATCTT
>CAZANJ010000023.1:0-15145 GCA_964486415.1 uncultured Anaerolineales bacterium | reverse complement strand
CGCACCGGCGAGGAGTTCAAAGCCTCAGCGACGATGGCTCTGGAAGAGATCGACTCCCAGATAGGTCACTACAACATCGAGCCCGTCTGGATCGACTCCCAGTCCGACCCGGCCAAGGCCTCGCAGGCCTATGAGCAGGCCGTGGTTCAGGATGAGATCGAAGCTGGCGTACTGAACTGGCACAGCTCGGTCGCTGTCTCCTGCATGGAAATCACGGCCAAGCACCAGGTACCACACTTCTTCGGCTTCGGCGCCACTGAGGTCGTCAACGAGACCTTCAACTCCGATCCCGACAAGTACGGTTACTGGATGTTCAAGGGTTGGCCCACACCGAAGAAGCTGAGTGTTTCTTACGTCGAGGCGTTGGAAGACGCCATCGCCGAAGGTATCTGGGAACCAGAAGCGAAGACCGTCGCCATCTACGGCGAGGACACCGACTGGGGCCGCAGCTTCGGCGCCGCTATCAAGGAGCAGATGGAAGCAGCCGGTTGGGAAGCGGTGGCAGAGGAGTACTTCTCCATCGACCAGACCGATTTCTACCCGCTGCTGAACAAGTTCAAGGAACAGAACCCTGCCGTTATCGCTGGCACGAGCACGGCCGCTCCTTCCTTCTCCGCTTTCATCAAGCAGGCGGATGAGGTCGGCTTGCAGAGCCTGGTCATCGCCGATGGCCTCGGCTGGGTTGGCGAGTGGTACGACCTGACCGGTGAGGCTTCCAACTATGTCCTCGACCAGATCCCCGGTTGGGCCACCGAAGAGGGCAAGGCCTACGCGAAGGAGTTCGAGGATCGCTTCGGCATCGCGCCGAGCCCCTCGTCCGGTGGTTTGTCCTACGACGGCACCAAGTTCTTCTTGGCAGTCGCTCAGGATGCCTACGAAGAATACGGTGAGTTGAGCAGTGAAGTCATCTACAACTTCGTCAAGGATAACGTTTGGACCGGTGAGTGGACCTTCAACGACGGCATCGTGATGGAAGAGTACAAGACAACGATGGAAGTGGTCCCCGACCCCGTGGTCGGCAAGGGCTACTACATCTTCCCCGTCCTGCAGTACTTCGACGGAGAGGGCAAGGTTATCTTCCCGCCTGAGTGGGCTGAGCAGCAACTGGAGCCCAAGCCGGCGGAGTAGGGGCAAGGTTACCTCGGTGATCTTGCCGGGGTATTTGCCCTAAGCACTGCCTGTTAGGGTGATCGAAACGGGGGGTGGTGGGTCACCCCGCTACCCCCCACGCTACCGCGTACTGGTTTAGCCTGTACGCACCTATCAAGGGAGATCGTTGTATGACGACAGATAACAGAATTCTACATACAGAGACGGTGACGAAGAATTTCGGTGGGCTTACGGCTGTCAACCGGGTGTCGATGAACATTCAGCAGGGCCAGATCTACGGCTTGATTGGCCCCAATGGCGCTGGCAAGACGACATTCCTTAACTGCATAGCGGGAGCCTATAACCCCTCATCCGGGAGGGTGTTCTTTCGAGGTGAGGAGACCACGGGGTCGTCCCCGGATGTGATGTGTCGAAAAGGTATGTCGCGCACTTTCCAGATCCCGCTCCCTTTCCCGGACCTGACAGTACTTGAGAACACGCTGGTGGGAGCGGTCTTTGGCGCTCCCGATGGTACCGCTGAAACTCCGGAGGAGCGAGCGCGTAAGGCGCTGGAGTTCGTCGACTTTCCCATGCCCCCCGATACGCCCGCCAAGCAATTGAACGCGGTGCAACTCAAGCGTCTCGACTTGGCGCGGGCGCTGGCCTGCGAACCCAATCTTCTGCTGCTGGATGAGCTAGCTTCAGGTCTGACCCCGGGTGAGCTGGACGCTCTGTTGGATATCATTCGCGCCATCAGGGATCAGGGGGTCACCATCATCGTTGTGGAGCACATTATGCGCGTTATCAAAGGCATTTGCGACCGCGTGATGGTGATTGAGTATGGGACCGAGATCGCGGAGGGCACCCCGGACGAAGTGTTGAATGACCCGCGCGTCATCAAGGCTTACCTCGGGGAGGGGCACTAGGCGTATTGCGTAAAACGTAATGCGTGAGAAAAAGTCAATTGAAATAAGGAGGCTCCGTTGCTTGAGTTAAAGAATGTTGATGCTAGCTATGGTTTTCTCCAGATCCTGTGGGGTGTCTCCCTGGAGGTCGGAGATGGGGAGTTCGTGGGACTGGTAGGGCCCAATGGCGCTGGCAAGACGACTACGTTGAGAACGATCGCTGGGCTCCTGACCCCGTCCAGTGGTGAGGTGCTTTTCAAGGCGCAGAAGATGAACGACGTGCCCGCACACGAGGTCACCCGTAGGGGAATCAGTTACATCTCCGAGGACCTAAATCTCTTCGTCGAGATGTCAGTGCGGGATAACCTGCTCATGGGGGCCTATACCATCCAGGATCGGGACAAGCAGCTTGAGACGCTTGACTTCATCTTCGAGCTCTTCCCCCGCCTGGAGGAGAGGCAGTCACAGTTGGCCGGGACGATGAGCGGTGGCGAGCGCAAGATGTTGGCTATCGCTCGTGGGTTGATGTCGAATCCAGATCTCCTACTGGTCGATGAGCCGTCCCTGGGTCTGGCGCCCCATCTGGTCACTGACGTGTTCAACTCGTTGCAGAGGTTGCAGAAGACAGGAATGACGATCATGCTCGTCGAGCAGCGCGTGAACTCCACATTGGAGATCACCGATAGGGCCTATGTCCTGGAGCAGGGTAAGGTCGCTATGGAGGGGTCTAGCAGCGAGTTGATAACGAACCAGCATGTCAAGAACGCTTATCTGGGCATTTAGGGCTGGCACATTGGTACAATTTGTACATTGGTATATTGGTGCATTGGTACATTGGTACGATGAGTCAGCAGCGACCAATCTACTAACTTACCAGTCTACCGATTTACCGAAAAGAGAGGGAAGCTATGGTAGAAAAAAGTTCATTCGTTACGTCACTCAAGGAGACAATTTCTGAGAATATTCCTGCGACGATTGTGGTCGTCGCGACCATCGTGCTGACGATCGTGATCGGCGTCGTTGCTGGTCCATCGCAGATCCTCAACAGTATTATCACCGGCGGCATGTGGGCGCTTCTGGCTGTGGGGTTGGCGCTAGTTTTTGGTGTGATGAACGTTCCCCACTTCGCTCACGGTGAGTCCTTCATGGTCGGGGCTTATGTCGCCTATTTTGTGTTCAATCCGATCAACAAATCGCTGGGGGAAAACCCCAGCCCGTTCCTGGGTGCAATTGCACCTTTTGCTGCCATCTTTGCGGCTGGCATCGCCGGGCTAATCTTGGGAGTGATTCTGGAAAGGCTCCTCTTCTATCCCTTGCGCGTACGTACAAAGCAGGGTTGGGTGATGAACGCATTCCTGCTTACAGTGGGTATCTCCTTCATCCTGACCAACGGTACCACGCTGGTGCTTGGGCCTAACTTTCGGGGCATTCCTCGCTACTGGGATGTGAAACCGCTGAATGTATTCGGTGTGACGATGGCTGTTGATCGTGTGGTTGCTTTCTTCGTCGCGATGGTATCCATCGCCGCTTTGTGGTTCTTCCTGCGTCGCACGCGGACAGGGCGGGCGATCCGTGCAGTCTCGCAGGACGAACTGGGCGCGCAGATGATGGGCATTAACCTGAACTTCATCTTCCCGTTGACCTTTGCCCTGGCTACGGCGATGGCCGCAATATCGGGCGCGAGCCTCCTGTTTATGTTCCAGGCCTATCCTACTGTAGGTTTGAAACCGCTTTATTACGCCTGGTATGTGGTGATGATGGCCGGTCTGGGTAACGTAGTCGGCGCCATCGTCGGCGGCTTCATCGTGGCCGTACTGCAGACGGCGACGCAGCAATTCTTCGGCATCTCGTGGGCTGATGTGATCCCCACGGCAGTGATGATTGCGGTGCTACTCGTCGTTCCCCTTGGTATTTTTGGGTCCAAGATCAGGAGCGCCTAAAGGGAGTTAAACTATGACAGAGATGAAACAGAAGCGAAGCACTAGCTCGGTGGTGTCCTTTTTGCATAGCGTCGGCTTCACGCCGCTGGGCGCTGCGTTGTTGATTATCGTGGCACTTTTGCCCCTGGTCCCCCCATTCAACCAAGAGCATATGGTACGTTGGCTCATTATGGGGGCCTTTCTCGCCGCTCAGGCGGCTGCTTTTGACTTCACGGCCGGTTACATTCAGGTGGTGAACTTTGGCTTTGCCGCTATCCTAGGGCTCGGGGCTTACACTTCGGGCATTCTGGCCAACACCTCGCCGGTGCTGGCCGTACAGCCTGGCATCAGCCCCTGGATCGGGATCTTCATCGGTGCGATCCTGGCCGGCGTGGTGGGCCTTGGCCTGGGATGGCTGACGTTGCGTCTGGAGGGCATTTTCGCAGCCGTTATGGCCTGGTTCGTGGGCATCGCGCTCATGGGCCTGGTGCGTAACCTGACCGAACTAACCCGTGGGCCGCTGGGTATGAACCCCAGGAGTCTGCTGGAGACGACCTCGAACCTACCTTACTACTACGTCATCCTGGCGATGATGTTGGTCACCTACGTTCTCCTCAGGCTGGTGACCCGCTCTAGCTACGGTCTGGCCTTCAAGGCCATTGGCCAGAACATCGCCGCCGCCAAGGCCTCTGGCATCAATCCTACCAAGTATCGCGTTATGAACTTCGCCATATCATGTCTCTTCGCTGGCTGGCTGGGCGGGTTCTACGCTCACTACTTTGGCTCTCTGACGCCGAAGACGTTGATGCATACCTCCAAGACGGTGGAGGTGCTAGCGCTGGCCTACATCGGCGGACGGGGCAGTATGTGGGGTGGTATGCTCGTTGCTTTCCCCTTTGTGTTCATAATCGAACAACTGCGCTCCAACCTGACGCAGTTGCCGGGTCTTCACCTCGTGATCTACGGTGTGCTGATGATCGTCGTAATGATCTTCTATCCCGATGGCGTGGCCGGGCTGGTTAAGTGGGCGAAGGGTAAGATAAGGGGGTAATCAGTAGGAAATGGGCAAAATCTTTACCCCCTCTGCGGAAACGTTCCCTAGTACTGCCGATGCCGTCGTCATAGGCGGCGGCATCGTCGGTGTGGCGACCGCCTTCTGGCTCTCCAGAGCTGGCTTGGACACGCTGGTGGTAGAGATGCGTGATGGTTTATCAACGCTGACTACGCCGGAATCCATCGAGAGCTTCCGCGCTCAGTTCACCGAACCAGCGATGTCCGAGTTGGCGCAGGAGAGCATCGAGGTCTTCGAGAACTTCGCCGATGTGATCGGTATCTCGGGCTATGATATCGACCTTCACCAACAAGGCTATCTTTTCGTCACCGAAGACGCCGGCATGATCGACGAGGTAGAGGCGGCGGTCGAGACCCATCACGAATTGGGCGTGACCGATTCCGAGTTCCTCACCGGCGATGAGGCACGGGAGCGCTTCCCCTACCTTTCCGATACCATCGTGGCGGGAACCTTCCGTCAGAATGATGGTTGGCTATCGACGCATGAGACCACCCAAGGCTTTGCCAAGGGGTGTGATGCAAACTTCCTGGTGAGCACCAAGGCCATAGATGTACTGACTGATGAGCAAGGTGTTTGTGGCGTAGAGACCACGCGTGGCACCATCGCCACGCGCACGGTGGTCAACGCCGCTGGCCCCTTCGCGGGCAAGGTGGCGGAGATGGTGGGGCTCGATCTGCCGCTGGATCCAGTCCGACGTCAGAAGGTCTTCTTGTCCCAGCAACCCCTTGTCCCGGAGGACGCGCCGCTGACAATCGACATCATTCGCGATTCTTACTGGCGACCCGAAACTGGCGGTGCCTACATCGCCTGGGTGGACCCTGATGAACCGGTCGACGAGGATCCCTCTGAGGACCTTTTCACTGATCGGTACTTCGCGGCCATCGTCCTGGAGAAGCTGATCAACATCACGCCTTTCTGGGAGGAAGTCGCGATGAACCTGAAGAAAGCGGATGTTCACCCCAGCGCCGGATACTACGTTTACACGCCCGATGATCAACCGCTTATCGGGCCTACGCCAGACGTGCCTGGTTTTTACCTGAATTGCGGCTACTGGGCTGGCGTGATGCTCTCCCCCGCTGCGGGTAAGCGCATAGCTGACTTGGTCACTGGCGCGATGGAGCCGGAGGATAATATCCTGCGCCCCACCCGCTACGAGGAAGGCATTGTGCTTGAGGGCGGTAGTTTCCTTCGAGGTCACTGATATGAAAATTCGAGTGCCTTACGGCCAAGATATATTGGAATTTGAGGTTCCAGACGAACGGCTTGTGGGCGTCTACTCGCCCGAGCCTATGGAGC
Organism: uncultured Anaerolineales bacterium; assembly: GCA_964486415.1. Lineage (GTDB taxonomy): Bacteria > Chloroflexota > Anaerolineae > B4-G1 > B4-G1 > CAZANJ01. The sequence continues at coordinate 8,864 of CAZANJ010000023.1, read as the reverse complement.
CAGCCTCCGATCCGGATGCATTGCTGCGCGAGTCAATTGCGAGCGGTTTCAAGGAGCAAGGTTTGGCGGACAAGGCCGAGCCTGGCGCGAAGGCCTGCATCGCAGTGACGGATCGCACGCGCAGCACACCTAATAAGCATATCGTCCCCATTTTGCTCGATCAACTGAATGCACTTGGTGTACCTGATGAGAGTATTACCGTGATCAGTGGGGGCGGTATGCACGCTCCTGACAGTCCTGATGAGCTCGTGCATAATGTTGGTCAGGAGGTGGTGGAGCGCGTCGAGGTGATCACCAACGATCCCGATAACGACGAGGTGATGGTCAATCTGGGCACGACCGAGATCGGTACGCCGGTAGAGTTACATCAATGCTTCGCCGAGGCGGACATCAAGATCGGTGTGACCAACGTGATGCCCTGTATGCTGGCCGGATGGTCGGGCAGCGGCAAGATCGTGATGCCCGGTGTATCCAGTCGGCGTGCTATCTATCATAATCACAAGTTTTTTGTCGAGCCGCTGATGGAGCTGGGCTGCGCCTCGCTGATGGGCGTCATGCCACCGGATAATCCTGTCCGTGCTGACATCGAAGAGTTCGCAACTATCAGTGGAGTCGATCTGTTAGTCAACACCGTGCTCAATTCGGAGAGGCAACTGGTCGATGTGTTTTCCGGTGAGCACGAGGCTGCGCATCGAGCTGCTAAAGATTGTATGCTCTCCAATGTGGAGGTTAGCCCACCCCAAGCGGCGGATGTGCTCATCGCCGGGGTGGGGGACCCTGCTTTGGAAGTCAGTTTGTTTCAAGGTGGGTCACGAGTTTGCGGCGGTGTCGATCGCTATCTGAAACCAGGTGGGACGCTGATCATGGTCAATGCCTGTTACGAAGGGATCTACGAGGGCTTCGAGCATGAGAAGTTCCGCAATTGGATGCGTCAGATGCCCACACCCACGGAAATCGGTCAACTGGTCGATGACGAGAAGATGGGAGGCGAGAAGGGGTGCGTTCTGTTCACCTTTTCCTGGTTGTTACACAAGATGGATTGTCGGATAATCATTGTGACAGAAGGTATGACGAGTGATGAACTGGCTGAGATTCACCTTGATCATGCTACCGACTTGCAGCAAGCTTGTGATGCTGCATTAGAGAACTACGATGACCAAGCTAGCATCATAGTCATGCCCTATGCAGGTCTCGTTCTCCCCACATTATAAACCTAGTAAAGGAGTATCCCTATGCTTGATCAATGGCGAGAGTTCCTCTCCCCTGATGATATTGAAGATATTCACAATACGAGTATGAAAGTGCTGGCTGAGGTGGGGGTTAGTTTCCCTCACGAGGACGCCATCGCTGCTTTTGAAAAACATGGCGCCAAGACTGACGGGCAGATGGTCTATCTCGAAGAGCAACAACTGATGGATGCTCTGGAGACCGTCCCGAAGCAGTTTACTATTCACGCTCGTGATGAAGAAAAGAGCGTTATCGTTGGCGACGGCAGCCCTGTCTTCGCCCCGGCCTATGGCGCTCCATTCCTCGTTGATTACGAAACCGGTAAGCGCGAACCGACGATGGAGGATTATGAGAATCTAGCGCGATTGGCCGACGCTTTGCCCAATCAGGATATGAGTGGGCACCTTATGGTGGAACCCTCGGACGTGCCATCGGGAGCTGCTCATCTGCATATGCTGCTGGCAAATATGGTCCACTCCGATAAGCCCTTCATCGGTAGCGCCGAAGGGGATATTGGGGCCATTCATACTATGGAGATGGCTTCTATTCTCTTGGGTGAGGATGTAGTAAAATCGCAGCCGGTGACAGTTGGCTTGATCAATAGTCTTAGCCCGTTGAGCTATAGCGATGAGATGCTTAGAGCCATGTTGAAATATGCTGAGTGGCAACAACCGGTCATCATTGCCGCCCTGGCTATGGCTGGCTCCACCGGTCCGATCTCGCTGGCTGGGCTTTTGGCAATGCAGAACGCCGAGTTACTCGCCGGAGTCGCGCTGACCCAGCTAGTCAGTCCTGGCACGCCCGTTCTCTATGGTTCCACTTCGACTAACATCGATATGAGGACTGGAGCGCTGGCTATCGGTAGTCCAGAGCTCGCCTTGATGATAAGCGCACATGCGCAACTGGCCCGCCATTACGGGCTCCCTTCGCGCAGCGGTGGTGCGCTGAGTGATGCCAGTTTCCCTGATGCTCAAGCAGGCTATGAGGCTATGTTCAGTCTGCTGACCACGGTTAATAGTGGGGTTGACTTTGTTCTCCACGCGGGCGGTATACTCAGTTCTTATCTCGCCTTTTCATACGAAAAGTTCGTGTTGGACGATGAACTTTGTGGCATGATGCGTCGGTATGAAAATGGCATAAAAGTCGAGCCCGAAACCTTAGCCTACGATGTCATCGCGAACGTCGGAGCGGGAGGCAACTACTTGACGGAGATGCACACCGTAAAGCGCTGCCGCAGTGAGTTCTGGACGCCCGCAGTCTCCGATCGGGGTGGCTTGGAGGCCTGGATGGGCAGCGGTCAGCTGAGAGCCGTGGGCCTGGCACATCAGCGTTGTCAGAGCTTGTTGGAAGAACATGAGGACGCGCCGTTGGATGAGACGACGGCGCGTCAATTGCGCAAGTTTGTCGAGGAGAATGAGTAATTCCTGACCGAATGGTCATAAATTCGCTGTTGAGTTTGAGTTAAGGAGAGGGTGAGGCAATGCTAGTTGGTAACAGAATGACGAAGAATCCTATTACGGTTAAGCCCGACCTTCCAATCGCGGAAGCGTTGGAGTGGATGCGTCGGGAGAAAGTACGGCGCTTCCCGGTGTTGGACAAGAAGGATAAGCTAGTTGGCATCGTCACGTATGATGACCTTCTTTATGCCGCTCCATCTTCGGTCACGTCTCTAAGTATGTGGGAAGTCACTTATCTGCTTTCTCAAGTGACTGTGGAGGAGACGATGACCAAGGACGTGATCACTGTTCAAGAAGAATGTCCTTTGGAGGAAGCTGCCCGTCTGATGTCGGATAACAAGATCGGTGGCCTTCCCGTCATGCGGGATGACATACTTGTAGGTATAATCACCGAATCTGATTTGTTCAATGCTTTCCTTGAGCTCTTTGGTGGACACGAGAGAGGGATTCGCTTGACTGTACTGGCTCCCTACTTCAAAGGCTCGTTAGCCCAGATCAGCTCGGCGATCACAGAGGCTAGTGGGCTTATCGTCGCCCTTAATGTCTTTGAGGGTACGGACCCCTCCAATTGGGGCTGCACGCTCAAGGTGACCGAGTTGCCCCAAGATGAGCTGATGGAAATCGTTGAGCCTTTGGTAGTGGAAGTGATGGACGTTCGGGAAATCTAACCCTCCTTTGTTTCTATCGGAGGAGACCGTTTAGAGCTGTCGATAAGACAGTGGAGGCCTGCTATGTTTGTGCGAGACTGTATGACGCATAACCCCGTTACTCTCAGGCCTGATAGCGATCCCTTAGCGGGTATAGCTATCTGCAAGAGCGGGCGGTTCCGACATCTGCCTGTCGTGGACACGGAGTCTAACATAGTTGGCGTTGTGTCCCGTGCCGAGTTGGAGTTGTTCCTCTCAGAGGCCGAATCGCCGGGAGTGATGAAGCGACAACATCGCGTGGAGCAGGTAGGCGTTCGATGCGTGCCGTCGGTGCAGCCTGATTCTCCTCTGGAAGAGGCGGCCAAGCTGATGGTTGAAAATAGGACTACTTGCCTGCCTGTGGTAGAGGATGACAAACTAGTTGGCATCGTCACGGAGACCGATCTACTCAAGGCCCTGCTCGAAGTTTTTAGTGGGCAGCGAAAGGGCATCCGTCTGACAGCCCTTGCCCCTTACCTTAAAGGATCGCTTGCCGTAATCAGCACGGCGATCGCAGAGGAAGGGGGCCTTATTCTATCGGTCAATGTTTCCAAAGGTCCAGATCCCACTACCTGGGTATGTACCCTCAAGGCGGCTGATATATCCAAAGAGGATCTGGTGAAAGCCGTCGAGCCTATGGTAGAAGAAATACTTGACGTTCGGGAGATATAGCAGATTACAGCATGCCAGAATCATCTGATGATATCTGGCTTGCTGTGATTTCTGTTTTCCTTCGGTTGAAATTGATTATGAGGTAGTTACGAAGGAGGTTGATATAGGATAACGATAAATTGAATTTTGATTGACAATTAAACTAAAGTGAAGGGCTTGTCTCTCAATTACGTTTATGTTTACGGTTAAATAACTTTAACTTAGGAGGAAGTCAAATGAGTGAAGTTTTAGAGCAATTAGCAACTTCTGTCATCGAGGGCAATGTGGGTGTTATGGAGGATCTGACCCACGATGCATTGGATGAAGGCTTGGGGGCTAAGGAGATTCTGGACGATGGCCTGATGCCTGGCATGGATCATGTCGGTGTGGAGTTCAAGGCCGGTAATATGTTCGTACCGGAAGTGCTGCGCTCGGCCAAAGCTATGAAAGAATCGATGAAGTTGCTCCAACCCTTGCTCACCGCTGCGGAAGCTGAAGCTTTAGGCAAGATATTGTTGGGCACAGTGAAGGGTGACCTGCACGACATCGGCAAGAACCTGGTCGGTATGATGTGCGAGGGCGCTGGCTTCGAGGTGGAGGATCTGGGCACCGATGTGGAGCCGGATGTGTTCCTTGAAGCGATCAAGGAGTTTGAGCCTGACATCCTGGGCATGTCGGCCTTGCTGACTACCACGATGCGTTCCATGGGGGATACTATCAAGGCGCTTGAGGAAGCTGGTCTGCGCGATAAAGTGAAGATCATGATCGGCGGCGCGCCGGTGACACGTTCCTTCGCTGAAGAGATCGGCGCAGATGGTTATGCCGCGAACGCTGCTTCGGCCTCCGATATGGCCAAGCAGTTCATAGGCGCGGCCTAGAGTCCTGGGATAAATTCCCCCTTGTTTCAGACGAGTTTCAAAAAGGAGACCTTCTAATGAGGGCAAATTATAAAGTTAATTCAGGTGTACGCTTTCAAATGCTCACTGACGATCAATTGCAGGAGCTGTTTGATGGCGTGCTGCATATGCTTGAAGTCACCGGTCTTGACGTATACCACGAGGAATCTCGCCAGATCCTCAAAGAGGCCGGGGCATGGGTGGATGGTAATCGGGTGCGTCTCCCCTCTTGGCTAGTCAAAGAGTCATTGCGGAAGGCGCCGCGCAGCTTCACGCTGTTCGCCCGCGACGGGAACCCCAAGAACAACATCCACATTGGGCCTGGTCGAGCGCACTTTGGCCCTGGCCCCACGTGCCCCAACTTCATCGACGTGGAGACGTTGGAGCGCCGGCCCTACGTTAAGGATGATGCACCCATGGTGGCTAAGGTTGTTGATGCTCTGCCCAACATTGATTTTTGCGAGTCTTTGGGCTCCATCAGCGATGCACATGTCGATCTAAGCGCGCTCTACGAGTTCGCTTATATGTTCCCCAACACAAGTAAACCAATTGTGGCCTGGTCCTTCGACAAGTATGATTCCGAAGGCATTCACAAGATCGCAGTGGCGGAAGCGGGCGGCCAGGAAGCGTTTGAACAACGCCCCAACTACGTCCACTACTGTGAGCCTCTCTCGCCGTTGGTCAGCACCTTCGAGGCGCTTGATAAGCTGGTCTTCGCGGCCAGGAAGCGCATTCCTCTGATCTTCACCCCTTGTCCGATTGCAGGTGGCACCGCACCGGTGACCGCTGCGGGCATCATCACTCAGGGGGCCGCTGAGTCTTGGATGGGTTTGACCATCGCGCAGGCGATCCAGCCTGGCTTGCCCTTCTTCATGGGCGGTGTCTACTCTGTAATGGATATGAACGCGATGATCCTGGCCTATGGCGCGCCGGAGCTGCCACTGATGATGGCGGGTCTCACCGAGTTGGCTCACTTCGCCGGTTTGCCACTGTGGCAGACGGGCGGATGCACCGACTCGAAGACCTTCGACGAGCAGGCCTTGATTGAGGGCTCCATGTCCGTCTACTTCTCCGCGCTCACGGGCGGCGACCTCTGTCACGACGTGGGCTACACGGAGAGCGCCATGACCGGATCCGTCTTCCAGTTAGCGGCGATGGATGAAGCCATCGCCTACGCGCGACGCATCACGCGTGGCATCGAAGTCAATGAGGACACACTGGCCCCCGAGGTGGTCCACAACGTTGGGCCTAACGGTCACTATCTGCGCGAGCAGCATACGCGCGATTATTACAAGACCGAGTTCTGGTACCCCAACCTGTGTGATCGGCGTAACTTCGAGGAATGGGACATGATGGGCCGCAAGACCATGAAGGATCGCACAGTCGCTCGCGTGCGCGATATTTTGGCCACCCATGAGGCTGCTCCTCTCAAAGAGGGGACCGAAGGGCTCATCCAGGAAGTGTTGGAGGAAGCCGAGGATCGCGTCCAGCAAGATTGGTGGGAAGACCGCGAGATAGCTGACTGAGCTATCGTCAGTTGAAAGTATTTAGAGAACATGGAGAACATATAATGAGCACACTTTACGAAAGAATTGCAACGGCTGTTATTGAAGGAAACAACGATAAGGTTCCCAGCTTGGTACAAAAAGGGGTGGATGAAGGTATGGAGCCCAAGGAAATCCTGGACAATAGCCTTGTCGTGGGTATGGATGAGGTTGGCGTGCGCTTTAAGCGCGGTGATATGTTCGTCCCTGAGGTGTTGATGTCTGCTGATTCGATGAAGGCCGGGATGAACATCTTGCGCCCGCTGCTGATCGCTGCCGATGTTGAAACACTCGGTACTATTGTGTTGGGTACCGTCGAGGGTGACCTCCACGACATTGGCAAGAACTTGGTCAGTATGATGTGCGAGGGGGCTGGCTTTGAGATCGTCAACATCGGCTTCGATGCCCCACCTGAGGACTTCATCGAGGCTATCAAGGAACATCAGCCCAAGATCGTGGGGATGTCAGCTATGTTGACTACCACGATGCGCGCGATGGGGCATACTATCAAGGCCATTGAGGAAGCGGGCCTGCGTGACCAGATCAATATCATGGTCGGCGGCGCCCCGGTGGACGCGGCTTTTGCCGAACGCATCGGCGCTGATGGTTATGGCTCTAATGCCCCGCATGCTGCCGATCTGGCCAAACAGTTCGTCGGTGCCGCGTAGGCGTCGTACGTATCTGCTCAGGGATTTCGTTCGTCCCCATAATCTGCAGAGACAGGAGATTTGTCCATGCAAGTCAAAAAGACTAATTACAAAGTGAATTCCACCCCCACCTTTGAGGTGCTCACCGAAGAAGAGATCGAAGCTATCTACTTCTCGGCCCTGCGGGTGTTGTACGAAACTGGCGTTCGGGTGTATGAGGAGGAAGGAGTCGAGGTTGCCTACTCCGGCGGAGCAATTGTCGAGGATAAGACTGATGATAGCGCTCTTGTCAAGATCCCCCCGTGGATGGTTGACAAGGCCCTTGCCACGCTTCCTCGGAAGGTCGTTGTAGTCGGTCCAGATCGCAAGCATCGTATGGAGCTTTACAAGAACCAGATTTACTACGGTGCTGGCTCCGATACCCCTTTCACCATTGATCCGTATACAGGCGAGCGGCGGCGTGCCACCTATGAGGATGTTAAAAACTTCGCCAAGCTGGCCCAGGCGATGCCCAACATCGACTTCCATATGTCGCTGGGCATCGTGCAGGATGTCTCGGTCGGGACCTACGATCGTTGGCAGTACCTGGCTATGCTCGAAGGGACCACCAAGCCGATCAACATCACCGCAGTCGACCTAGATGGCCTGCAGGATCAGCTTGAGATGGCCTACATCCGCTTGGGAGGCAAGGAAGAATGGCGGAAAGGGCCGAGCTTCTCGCTCTACATCGAGCCCGTTTCGCCCCTTAGCCACTCGGAAGAGGTGGTGCAGAAGCTTCTTTTCGCCACCGATCACGAGATTCCTTTCGTTTATACTCCGTGCCCGCTGGCCGGCGCGACATCACCTTGCACATTGGCCGGTACGGCTGTTCAGGCTCTCACTGAGAGCTTGTTCGGCATCGTACTCAGCCAGTTACGCAAGCCCGGTGCTCCAATGATCATCGGCGGCTTGATGTCGAATATGGATATGCGGACCACGGTTTACTGCTATGGTTCACCTGAGATGGCCTTGCTCAGCGCCGCCTACACGCAGATCACCAAATGGCTAGGCGTGCCCATGTACGAGACCGCTGGTTGCTCCGATGCCAAGATGTTCGACGAGCAAGCGGCGATGGAGGCCACGTTCAACATCACCACAGCCGGGCTAGTGGGCGGCAATATGATCCACGATGTTGGCTACCTCGAGCAGGGCTTGACCAGCTCAATGGAAATGATGGTCGCTTCCAATGAGATCATCGACCGGGTGAAGCGCATCATACGCGGCATCCCCGTCACCGATGATACCAAGGCCTTGGATGTGATGGACGAGGTAGGCCCCGGTGGTCATTATCTCGACCACGATCATACGTATGACCGCTTCAAGGACCTGATCTGGCGTGGACCTCTGACGGATCGCCAGAACTGGGAGAACTGGGAGTTGACCGGTAGCAAGACTTTCCGCGACCGCGTCCACGAACGTGTAATCGAGGTTATCGAGGCTGATACAGAGCCGCTCTTGGATGAGGCGATGTACAAGGAACTGCGCCGCATCTGCGAACTGGCTGACGATCGTCACAAGGACGAAGAGCTCGACTACGACATGTTCGTATAAACAACAGTTAAATGCGGTAAGAAAGTAGGGAGTAGGGGGGTAAAATCTTCTACTCCTTACTTCTTGCCCCCTAATCTTAACCTTAACCCTTAACCCTAAACCTTAACCCTTAACCCATTGAGGTGCTGTATTGAGTATGGATAATGAATCTTCGCGCAAATTAGTT
>CAZANJ010000022.1:0-15248 GCA_964486415.1 uncultured Anaerolineales bacterium | reverse complement strand
GTCCATCGCGAAGACATATGAGAGGGCAATCAACAAGAAGGCCGGTGCCACAGTGACCAGAGAGAGGATGCGCGGGTCGCGGATAATGTGACGAAATTCCTTGTAAGCCACGACCAGCAGTCGGCGGATCGACATAACAAAGGATATTGTAACACGGTTATGGACAAGGGGCAAGAAGAAGCTGCTTATCTTCAGTAAGGCGGGGCTAAAAACGGGAGAGGCTAGCGGAGGCGGCGGTGCCACTCCTCCTTGAGCTCTAGCGAGGCCAGATCGCCACCAGCGTCGAGGAAGCCTTTCAACAAGCGATTGAATTTGTTCCGTTCCTCCAACATAGGAAAGTGCTGAGCACCTTCCAGGAACATCATCCGCGTATTTTGGGCGAAAGAGCGCATAATGCGCGAAGAGGGAGGCTTAACAATAGGGTCATCTATACCATGGACGAGGAGAACGGGGAGCTGGGGAGGGAAGGAGAGGTTGCGCAGGTCTTGCTCCATCGCAGAACGCATACTGGAGGTAATAGCGTTGGCGTCCGCCTTGCGTGCTTCCACGTCGACCTCAGAGAAGTTGACGTGGCGCGATACCAGTTTGGCCAATGCATCACCATTGCCGGAGAAGGAAGCCAACGGGCGCTTGAAAGCGGAATCATTCAGGGGGACGCTCACAGCCATGACGCGCTCTACTTGCTCCACGTATTGGGCGGTGAAAGAAAGCGCCACTAATCCACCCAAAGAATGACCCACAAGGGAGACTTTGCCAACTCCCAGTTCATGCAGAAATTCCTTGAGGAGGCTAATGTAAGCTTGAATGTTGTAGTGTATGTTAGTCTTGTCCGAGTCGCCAAAGCCCCATAGATCAAGAGCATAGGCGCGGCGATCCACCGACAACTCCTCCATCGCCGGCACCCAGTAGCGCCACGAGCCGAGCCAGCCATGAATAAAGATTACTGGCCCCCCGCGTCCTATTGCCTCGTAGTGAACAAGGCCCTCTTTTAGAACAATGGCACTCATCTTCTAACCCTGCTATCTGAGATTGCTTTCAGAAAATCTGAGGCAAACTCAGCCCCCATTAAGCCGCTCCTAATCCTCCGTCACGCTCATGTTCTGGAGAATATCCTTGATTTGATTTGTCAATTCATCCGGCGCAAAAGGTTTAACGATATACTCAACCGCACCAGATTCCAGGCCCTCCTTAATTTCTTCATCCTGTCCCTTGGCAGAAAGAAAGACAACCGGGATAGAGCTGGTAGCAGGATCCTCCTTCAAACGCCGGCAAGCCTCATATCCAGACATTCGAGGCATGCGAACGTCCAGGAGGATCAGATCTGGTTTTTCCCGAGATACTTCTTCAAGGGCTTGAACGCCGTCCTCGGCCACTGTAACATCAAAGCCAGCAAAGCGCAGCGTGAACCCGATCAGATCGCGAATATCGCGTTCGTCTTCAACGACGAGGACCTTCGACATAATCCCCCACCTCTCTCAACTATATCACTTGCCATAAGCACTTCAATTCGCGGCAAGCGATGCATCAACCCTTTCAGGACTACTTTCTCCGAAGATGGGTCAATCTTACCTAGTCGATTTGACCCAAGCTCTCCGGCAATATGCTTTCAATTTCGTCGATCAACTCCTCGAAGGAGAAGGGTTTGGTCACAAAGCGCGCTGCCCCTAAAGCGAGTACTTTCTGCCGCTTGGCATCATCCATGATCGCGCTTCCCGTTATCACGATTACGGGTATCTCCTGTGTCTCCGGTTCTTCCTTCAGCCGCCTCAGCACCACGGCACCATCCACATCAGGCAAGTGAAGGTCGAGCAGGATCAAAGTCGGCTGGATCTCACGCGCTAGCTGTAAAACTTGCTGGCCTTGATTGACGGTTCGGGTGTTAAAATCGCTGGCCTGCAAGATTTCGCACAGAAAAGAGGCTGTGTCCTCATCATCGTCCACCACAAGCACTGTGCCCCGCTGCACTAACGCTTTCTGCATAGCTCCTAACAGTCGCTGCTCATCAATCGGTTTGGTCACATAATCCACTGCGCCCAAGCGCAGGCCATCTTGTATTCGATCCGGTACAATGGAAACGATGATCACTGGAATTTCCTTCGTCACGGGATCCGACTTCAAGGTTTCGAGCACATCGAAGCCGTCCATATCGGGCAGCAGGATGTCCAGCGTGATCAAGTCAGGTTCCTCGACCCGGACCGCTTCCAAAGCCGCTCTGCCGCTCCGGGCGATCAGCACTTCTCTCCCATCATCAGCAAGCTGCATCTTCATGAGCTGAGCGACATCGGCATCATCCTCCACAATCAACACCTTGAGGAGGCCCTGCTCGGCAAGCTTCGCCTCATGGGTGGGTAGGGTAAACGTGAAAGCGCTACCTTCACCTGGCTCGCTCTCCACCCAGATCTGCCCATCGTGCATCGCCACCAGGGACTCCACGATGGAAAGACCCAGGCCAGTCCCTGTAGCCTCCTGCACCACAGGATTATCGGCACGGAAGAAACGGTCGAAGATCTTGGCCTGATCTTCCGGCGAGATGCCAATGCCTGTATCGCGCACTGAGATTTGCACATCGGAGTTATGACGGTGTGCGCAGACCACGACCTCTCCTCCACGTGGCGTGTAGTTACAGGCATTCCCAATCAAATTGGTCAAAATCTGCACCACACGGTCGGCATCGGCGTGAACCGTGGGCAAATCAGATGGAACATCGGAGCGCAAATCCAGTTCCTTTTCCCGCGCCCGACCCTTCATAGATAGAATGACGCGATCAATGACTTTTTCCACTTGCGTCTCCTGGGGCGAGAACATAATCCGCCCGCTTTCGATGCGCGAGATGTCCAATAACTCATTGACCAATGTCCGGAGGCGCTCTACGTTACCCTTGATCACCGAGAGGAACTCTTTCTGTTCCTCTGTCACACCGCCGGCCGTTCCCAGGAGGAGCATATCCACATATCCCTTGATCGAGGTCATCGGCGTGCGCAGCTCGTGGGATACCATAGAGACGAACTCCACCTTGGCTTGCTCCGCCTCCACCTCGGCGGTGATGTCTCGGAAGACTGACACTGTGCCGAGCAACTCCTGCCCCATAAATACCGGCGCCAGGTGGACGCTAACCACGCGATCCTCAATATCCAGGCGCGTGGCCAGATAATCCCCTTCCTCGTAGGATTCCGGTTCCTCCTCCCACTCGGCGACCATCTCCATCCAATCATGGGCCTGACTGCCGTAAAGCCCCAACATCTCCCTCGTAGCACGTCCCAGCGCATCCTCGCGCGGGAGATCCAGGATGCGTTCCGCGGCCGCGTTAAACAGAATCACATTGCCTTCAGAATCGGTCACCATAACGCCATCGGCGACGCCTTCCAGGATAGCCTCGCTCTTCGCGGCCTCGACGCGTTGCGCCTTGAGCATGCCGCCCATTTGCTCCGTCTGCTCGCGGATCAGGCTATATAGCTTCGCGTTGTTGACTGCATGGGCAACCTGTACGGCGGCTGTCTCCACCAAACGCCGATGCTCCTCGCGGAAATGGCCCGGTTCGGCGTGCAGCAAGAGCAAGGCGCCCAACACTTCGTCTCCCACGATCAGGGGGACGGACAGGGCCGAATGATACGCTCGATCTCGCTCTCCCATCTCAACCCAGCGCGAGTCTTGCTGGATGTCAGAGACGATGGTGGCCTCTCGCTGCTCAATTACCCAACCCACCAGCCCCTCGTCCCGAGAGAAAGGCACCGGATCGCCGCCAGGTGACAATTTTACGTCGGCGCCACAAGCAGCACGGTGGATCAATTGCCCAGAACTCGCGTCCAGCATCATGGTAGAGGCTCGATCGGCCTCCACCGCATCCACCACCAGGGCCAGGGCCTTGTTCAAAACATAATCAAGATCTAGGCTGGCGGATAACTCAGAAGCGATGCGGTAAAGCGTCTCGACCCGGTCGCGCTCCTCGGTCAGGTTCTCCAAAGCATCGGCCAACTCCTCGGTACGTTGCTCAACACGCAGCTCCAACTCCTGGGAGAAGGAGCGGACTTCCTCGAACAAACGTGCGTTGTCCACAGCCACGGCAACCTGATCCGCTATGGTGGAGAGCAACAACTGCTCCTCCGCGCTGTAGGCATGAGTTTGGTAGGACTGCACATTGATGATACCGATCACCCGATCGCCGACCAGCATCGGCACTCCCAACCAGGAGGCAGCGACATTTTCGACATCGGCCTCTTGCATCGGAGGGAGCGGTAAGCGGTCACGCTCTTCTGCCAAATCTCGAATGAGGAGAGGCTCTTGTTCTTCGATGACGATGGCGGAAAGGCCATCCAGATCGCGCTTGACCCTTGGATGGCGCTCGCCCTCATCCACCAGCAAGCGGAAGTCCAAGTGCTCGGCCTCTTCATCATAAAGGGCGATGAAGAAAGCATCGGCCGGAAAGACCGAGTAGATCTCCTGATAGACGGTATCCAGAAGATCGTCCAGCTGGAGTGTGGAACCGGCGGCGCGGGAGATACGGTTGACGACGGCGAGGCGCTCGGCGCGGCTGGTGGTCTCCTCGTAAAGCCGCGCATTCTCAATGGCGTTGGCGAGTTGATCGGCCATCGTCTGCAAGGTGGCCACATCTTCATTGGTGAAAGCAGCCTCCTGCTTAGACTGAACGTCGAGGGCTCCGATTACTCGACCACGGCTGATGAGTGGAAGCGCCATCTCGGAGCGAGTTTCGGGCATATCGGGATTATCGAAGAAAACAGCATCCGCGCCCACATCGAGCGCGATGCGAGGTTCGCCATAGCCGGTGACGTGACCGACGATGCCAACCTTACCGACGGCCAGCTTGTGCCCACGCGCCAGCATCCGCCGACCGCCCTCGGAGGAGACGGATTGCAAGACGGCATACTCGCCCTGTTCATCCACCAGGAACACGCCCGCGTGATAGAACCCGAACTTGTCGGAGATGAGCTGCACGGTCTCGTCGAGGAGCTGGTCCACATCGAGGATAGCTGTGGCGCCCCTGGCAACTTCGGACGCGGCCTCCAGCCGAACTGCGCGCTGTTGCGCCTCCTCGAAGAGCCGGGCATTCTCCACCGCCACCGCGACCTGATCGGCCAAGGCGGAAAGCATCGCCACCTCGACCGGCATGAAACTTTCAGGCCCCTGACGACCGATGCAGAGCACGCCAACCACCTGATCGCCAGCACTGAGCGGGGCCAAGACGAAAGCCCTGATCGCGCTTTCGGGATCGACGGGGACGAGGGGCCTCCCCAGGGAATCATCCTCCTCGGCCAGATCATCGACGACAACCGGCATGCCGCTCTCGGCCACCCGACCCACCAAACCCTCGCCGGGTGCGTACCGGTGAGAAGTGAAGGGCATTTCAGATTTCAGGCCCGATTCCCGCCCATAGACAGCCCTTGGCAGATAAAGCCCGCTATCGACATCCAGGAGGAAGATGCTGCTATGATCACAAACCAACAGATCGGAGGCGGTCTTGACGACATCATTCAAAAGTTCGTCCAGTTCCAACTTGGCCGTGGCCGACTGACTGATGTCATTGAAAAGAGTCAAAATCTCAGCGCGGCGCTGTAGCGCCTCCACCATGTGGGCGTTCTCGATTGCCAGCGCGGCCTGGGCGGCGAAAATCTCCAGAGCCTCCACCGTGCGCTGGTCAGGGACCCGTCCATCGCGCGGCTGATCGACCGAAAGTAATCCCTGCACATCGCCGCCTGGCCCAACCAAAGGCACGAGCAACATGTCGCTAGGATGCCATCGACCGGACTCACGCTCCACGCCTACATCGGCACTATTCACCATGTAAATATCGAGGCTTTCACGCCATTTGGCCTGTTGTTCTGCCGGAATGTAGTAGCTCTGGCTGATGCGGTACTCCTCATCCATCATCTCCTCGACGAGGCTCCAGGGCTGCCGCACTTCCTTGATGCGCTCGAAGTCCGGGATGGGGATGCCAGCGGCGGCCACACGCCGCTGGTAGGGAGGTTCACCCTCCAACACACTGACCAAGACAAGGTTAAATCCTACACTCTCCTGGATGCCATAGGCGACTTCCTCCAGGATCTCCTTCAAGGGTCGATCCGAGCGCAGCGCCCGGCTGACTTCCAAGACGGAGCCCAATTGATCGGCGCGGCGGCGCAGCAGATCTCCACGCTCCAACTGTTCCTGGTAACGCCGCGCGTTTCCAATCGCGATGGCTGCCTGTGCTGCCAATCCCTCGGCGAAGGTCAGCAACTCCTGGCTAAATCCACTTGTTTCGACGCTCTCCAGGATGATCAACCCGGCCAGTGTTTCGGCGTAGAAAATGGGCACGGCGATCATTGATTGGGCCTCACACGTAAAGCTGACATCCTCCCCTCTAGAGGCACAATCGGGCTCGAAAACCAACTTTTGCGTGCGCAATACCTCACCCAGAACAGGATGCTCCTCCGGGACCCGCAGGATGGCTTCGATGTGTTCGCGCTCATCGTCTTCGCACCCTGTACAAGTCTCCAATTGCAACTCACCGCTTTCCGGATCACGAAGCGCAACAGTCCCATAAGTCGCCTTACTCAAGCTCAAGGCTTCCTCCAACACCAGGTCGAGAATGCGTCCCAGGTTGAGCGTAGCGGTGATCTCCTGGCTCACACGCTGAAGGCTGCTCAGCGCATCCACCCGGCGTTGTAGCTCTTCGTCGGTATGGCTATAGAGGCGCGCGTTGTGGATCGCGATGGCGGCTTGATCGGCGAAGGCGGTCAGCAATTCGATCTCAATATCGGAGAAGGTATGCGGGTTGGCAAAAGCGACCGAGAGCATGCCGATGACCCTATCGGCTCGCTTGAGGGGAAGGTCGGCAAAGGACCGCACGTTTTCCTGAGCGGAAAGTGGGGCCATGGACCACAGATCACCGTCGGCCATGATATCCTGTACAATCAAAGGCTTACCGGTGGCGACGGCATGGGCTCGCCCCCCGCGCTCCAGTGTGAGCACTTGAGAACGCTCCTCGTAACGCTCGCTGTATCCAAGCGTCATCGCCAAGCGGAGCACGTTTTGATTCTCGTCCAGAACGAAGACGGAAGACCTCTGGCAACCCACCACTTTGCGCACCGCGTCAGTGATGCTCCGAAGCACCTCCTCCAAATCGAGCGACTCGCTGACAGTGGCGGAAACCTCGGCCAAGGAAGCCAACTCAGAAGCTCGGCGTCGCGTCTCCTCATACAATCGACCGTTCTCAATGGCGGTGGCAAAATAACCGGCGACGGCCTTCATGACTCGCACCTCTTCACGATCAAAGCCCCCGCTGCGATTGGTCAAGTAGAGCTCGCCGATTCCGCGATCCTTCAAGCGCACCGCAACACCGGCGAAATTCTGGATGTCCAGGGCGCGGATGTGAGGGCGATATGCGGGTATGATATGGGGATCATTCTCCGGATCGTTGCAGAAATAGCTCCCACCTCGAGCAAAGATCGATTGTTCGAATCCCTCGCTGTCGGTCGAGATTTTAAACTGCTCCACTTTCCTGCGATCTGCCCCGGCCGAGACGAGGTAACGCGCCACCAGTGCTTCTTGATCCTCATCATAAAGCAAGAGCACACCCATATCCGCGTCCAGCAACTGGATCGCTTCGCCCATCAGGCAATCCAACAACTCATTCACTTCGAGGCTGGAACCGGCTAGGGCCGCGATGCTGGCCAGACCGGTCTGCCGCTCGGCCCATAGGCGAGCTTCAGTGTAAAGGTAGGCGTTCTCCACCGCCACCGCCGCCTGACTACCGATCGCCCGCAAAACCTCAACATCACGCTCGGTATAAACATCCTTCTGATAACTAGCGAGCTCCAGCGTGCCAACAAACCGCCCTCGGCTCTGTAAAGGGATACCAATGTAGGATCGGAAGGGGTAATCTGAGGTGTCGACCTTTGGGCGCACGTCATCTCGGGCCTGAATGTCGGGGATTAGCAGGGAGCTTCGATGGCGGATGATCCAACCGGTATATCCCTCGTCGATGCGGTAGATTCCACCCGTCTCACGGGCATAAGCACGCCTGCCTCCCCAGCCATGGGTGACGCAGCGCTTTCCTTCCTCATCCCAGAGCGTGATCTCGGCCACGTCGTAGAGGAGAAGCTGCCGCGTGCTAGAGAGGATAGCGTCCAAAGTCTCGCTTAGGTCAAGATCGCCGCTGATGTTCGCGCTCAGCTTGCCCAAAACTTCCGCTTGATCCGATGGTCGGTGTGAAATTGCCGCAAGTGAGTGTCCACGACTTTGGCCCCAAAGGGCAGTCAATTGGCCCACCAAGAAAAGCAAAGCAGCGACAAGCAGGGCTTCCAGGAGATAGGGAGGGAAAGCGGAGGATGAAGCGACACCAGAGAAGGCACTGACTGTGGAGATAACAAGCAGCAACGTAGCGATCGCAGACGCAACCAAGGCCCAGCGCCGGCCAAAACGGTAGGCAAACAATGCCACCGGCAGGATGAGCAAATAGCGTGGGATAGCATCCCACGCAGGAGGCGCTTCGGCCATCCATATGGCTAGCCCCAAGGTCGCAAACGCAGCGATCAAAACGACCATTAGGTCAAGCCATTCCCATTGTCGTTTTTTCATCTACATCCCCACAGACGAGGCTCTAACCCAACGACTTAGTCGTCAAGCGTCCACTCCTATTCCTGGCGAGCAGCTTCACGTCGAGCGCTGGCGGCGGCCTCGGTGATCTCCCTGATGTCCGCGAAAGGCCCTTCATCCGATGTAAGAGTTCCGACGGCAAGGTGCATCAAGTCAACCTTGGTGGTGTTGCCGTCATCGTCCTCGACGACCAAATAGCCACGCTCTCGCGCTCGCCAGTCGTAATGCGTGCCCACTTTTTCATCGAAGCGTCGCTTGATCTCTTCGATCATGGGAGTCATGTATTCCTTTTGTGTGATGATGATAAACTCGTCTCCCCCGACATGGCCAATGAAATCATTGGGCGTCCCCACATCATCCACCATATCGCCCATCGTCATAGCGGTGAAGCGCAAAACTTCTTCGCCAGCTACGAAGCCATATACCTCGCCAAAATGGCTGAAGCCCTGGATGCCAACGTAAAGTATGGCCCAGCTATCCCGGCGCATCAACTCGCGCAGTTGCTCCTCGATGAGGCGCCCACTGGGCAAGCCGGTGGTGGGACTGGTCAGACTCTCATATCTGGCGCGGGCAATGGCGTTCCGAACGCGCAAATTGAGCTCTTCCACATCGAAAGGTTTGGTGATGTAATCATCGGCGCCCAATTCAAGGCCTCGGATTTTGTCGGAGCGCTCATCCTTCTGGGTCAAAAAGATGATGGGAATATGACTGGTGCGCAAATTATTGCGCAGCTCACGACACACGTCGTAACCATCCATATCCGGCAACATAATGTCCAGAACGATGACGTTGGGTAATTGATGTCGGCACATGTCCAACGCATCCTCGCCACGCGGTGCCACAGAAACTTCGTAATCTTGCGATTCGAAGTAGATGCGCAACATATTGGAGATATCGAAATCATCCTCAACGACCAGAATTCTACCTTGGGACATGTTTCCCCCTGTCTTAATCGCTAAACCGTCAACTCCTGATCTCTAACCGAAACCCATGTTTATGAGCTAAATGCGCTATCTCGCTTACGCGATCCTCTTGAATCTTTTTTCCTAACGAATAACTTTCATAGCGGCCTTCCAAGGCCAGCACCATCACCTCCGCCATACAGGCGTAGGCCTTACCGGGGGGAAGGCCAAAATCGAATCCGAAGTCGACATCGCCTGGTACATCGACGATGCCACCTTCGATAATGACAATGTCCTCACGTTCGCGCTCCACCTCTGGCGCAAGATCGGAGGGGAGCGCTACGTCACATACGATGGCGTTACGTTTGAGGTGCTGCGGGTAAATAATGGGAGTAGTCGAGCTGGTGGCACTGAGCACTAACTCGGCCTCTTTGATGTCGTCGATATCCGTTGTGGCGCTCACATCACTCGCCCCCGCCGCCTCCACCATTCCCCGCGAGTCCTCCAGGCGATATTGACGCCGACCAACCAGCACTATTCTCCTCACCAGCGGGGCGAGCGATTCCGCACAAGCCAGGCCGATGCTGCCGGACGCTCCCACCACGGCCAGGGTAGCCTGCTCCAGCTCGACGCCGCGCTCCAGAGAAACCGCCTTCAAAGCATCGACTACCAATGCCACGGTGAGACTGTGGCCTGTGGTGACGGGGATACTCAGCCTTTTGGCAACTGTCACTCCCCCATCCCCCACCACAGAGGCAAAAGCTCCCAGTCCCAGGACACGAGCTCCCAGCCCCTGCGCCAGATGGCCAGTTTGGACAATTTTATCGTAGACCGCCTGCGGTGGCAGTCGCAACATCTGACGGGCGGTGAAGGGACAGGCCACCAGCCATCCCTCGACCGTCTTGCCAGTACCAGCAGAACGCACACCAGTGACGTGCGAGATGTAAAGCGGCGGCCAAAAACGCGAGAAATAATGGATCAAGGGCCTGGGCAGTATACGGGCCAGTAGCGGATACTTACGGGCCACATCCCGCTTAGGGGCCAGTGGATGAATGATAAATGCGAAGTTGTCCATACTCCCGCCCAAATTCAAGGTCTATATCTTCTTTCATGCAGATGCTCCCAATCCTTGATCCTGGAAATGTCGCTCTGTTCATAATGAATGTTACGATCAATCACCCGCCTCTCGGTGGTGGCAAACAAAATGACATCCGATTCGATGGCCCGCGCCGGGTAGACCACCATACCAGATCCAATAAAACATTTATGCCCCACACAACCGCCCAGCACCGGCATGCCGGTCTCCTCCAAACTTTCGCCAATCTTCGCTTTGATAGGCTTAGGCACCAGATTGAAATCGGTAAATGTGTTTCCGGCACCGATGAATGTGTTGCGCCCGACGCTACAAAACTGCAAACAGGTATTCTGAGCCACCATCGAATCGGCCATCATGCTGGTCATAAAAAGAGCGGCTCGGAAGGGTAGAAAACAACGATCCGACACTACGCTAAGCTGAACCTTTCCTCCCGTACCGATGTCCACGTTATTACCGATATAGGAAACATCTATGACGGCTCCCGGCCCGATGCTGACGTTATCGCCGATGTAGGTGGGGCCTCTGATGACGACGGAGGGATCGATGCTACAATTGCGGCCAATGTGCACCACCTCGGAGCATTCCAGGACTTGCTTGCGCTCCAAGATGGCGCGCCACAGCACGCGCAGGTTCTTGTGCAAGCTGTGCTCAATCTCTCGATCCAGACGCGCGGCATCGGCGTATACTCCAAAGATGATGTTAGCCGTGATGGTGTGTACCCAGTGCTCGATGGAACAAAAGGCTCGCGTAGGCACCTGGTAAACCAGATCGCCCATAGCGTTCGACATGTGAGTAGGGACGTGATAGTAACCCATCTCATGGGGGACGGTATCTATCACCACTGGGCGGACGTCTGATGAGTATCCGGAAGGGAAATACCACATATCGGCGACGTAGAGGTCGTCCTCGCGGCGGATGCCCTGCTGCAAGGGCAGAGCGTGCTCGGTGATAGCGGGATCATCGACAGAAAAGGCTACGCGGCAGGGTTCTCCCAATTCTTGAGCTTGCTGAATGAAGGCTTCTAGAAAATGCTCATCGAAGAACAAATTATCGCGGTAGACAAACATCTCAGTTTCTTCCGCTTCAATATCGTCCAAGGAATCGACATCACGCTCCCGATCGGTATAGGGAGCCAATAAATCCCGTTGGTGGAGCCAGAGTGACTTGTTGAGCACACGCAGGTTACGCGCTGTCTCATTGAAGGGGAATATCTTGCGATGGTCTCGTAAGATGATCTTGCGCATAGAGGCTCCAGATTTCCTAGTCCAATGGCTGCTTACCGATCAAAATTGTACAAGTAGAGTCGCCGCGTGCGATACAGGAAGTCTCCTCCACGTAAAAATTTCTGCCGCCGCTGACCCAATAGAGGCCCTCTTCTAGAATACCGACAGTTAGATTACAACAGGGCGAATTGCAAGAGCGCCCCCAGCAAATGCTACAACGCTCGGTGATCCAGTGGAAATAGTCCTCGCCCTCATCAAGTCGCACTACAAGGTCGGAGAACTTTTCGAACATCTGGATCAACACCTCGAATCCGACCTTGACTTTTACCTTAAGGGGCAAGACACGAAATGCGAGGTCAGCGACGCCCAGAACCGCTCCCAAATCCTCAATGCCCAACCGGAAGCATGAACGCCCCACCCTCATCGCCAAGTTGCGGCCACTGCGCGGCCCATACATCTCCTCCAATGCCTGCATGAGCCTTCCCAACTCATCAAAGGGATACTCAAAGTCAAAATTATTAGGCGGAAGGCTACCGATGCGATCCTGAAGCCGAGCCAGGTTTAGGATAGCATTCACGCCATTTGGGCCCATCACATCTTCCATAGCGAGAAGGAAGATGCGCCCCATTTTGTTGGAAAAGAAATATTCTGGCGATCCATCGACCGCCGATAAGGTCCCACCCTCCATCATCCATTATCCTTTGACTGGCCGACTAAACCACAACACGCATCTAGGACACGCGGTGGTTCAAGAATTCATGCAGCACTTGATAGAAACGCTGGGGCTCATCCATCATCGGAAAATGGCCCGAATTCTGGAAGCGACAGAGCTCTGCCTTAGCTACTCTTTCCTCTAGCACATCCCCCTGCTTCGGATCCACGATGTTATCCTTCTGACCATAAATGCCCAGCGCCGGAACTCCTATCTCATCCAGTCTCGACCGTAGATCGGTCTTCCAAAGGGAAGCTATGCTGAGGTGAAAGGATTCCAGCGTAGTACGCGATAGGTCACGCTCGAACATCTTGTACCAGGTCTTCCAATCCTTGGCCAGAAGCGGGGATAAAAGCCGAACTCCGAGGGGAATGGCACCGGGCATTTTGTAGGCTAAGCTGGCCAGAGAGCGTCGGGCCGCTAAGCGCAAGATAGGGGACAAACCCTCTCCTGCGATGGGGGAGCCCACAATGGCAACTTTGTCGACATTATCAGGGTGATCCAGCACCATGTTCAGCGCCACTGTGCCCCCCATTGAATGGCCCAGCATGGAGGCTTGCAGAATCCCCAAGCGGTCCATAAACTGGTTCACCATCTCGACATAACCCTCGACCGTGAACCCTGTCCCACTTTTTCCAGAGTCGCCAAATCCCCAGAAATCGAGCGCGTAGGTCTTGAACGAGCTACTCAACGATTCCATCGTCCCGCGCCAATGGTCCCAAGACTCGAGCCACCCATGCAATAAGATCACGGGCTGCCCATTACCATAAGCTTCGTAATGAACAATACCCTGGTCGGTAACCACAGAACTCATGAGTGTTTTACTCCTGTCCTCAGCATTGCATGTTGATCATCAAGCAGTAGGAATCGCAATCATTCCACCATAACCAGTCCATGATAACGCTCTAACTATATCAATAATCTCTCCAAGCGTCCATTGCAGTTACGTTAAAGCGAGGTTACAATACTTGCCAGGAATTACGCTCAAGGCGGGGGCTCTCTAAGACAGGTGGTAGACCCTTTAACAACAAACAGCGGTCGAATCCATAAGCACGCGATCCGACCGCCCTGACTTAGACCAACGTTTCTCTGCTTTGCTAACCAACGCATGGTCCTCAAACACGATGCGATTAACACAGACTTTAACCAAGCACTTGCCCCGCTCCACCGCCCACACGTACTCCAGACCAACACATCCTAGACCTGCAGTCTGACAACCTGAAGGGCAACTTCAAACGAGAAAAAAGAGTTGGAGTGCCCCTACTACTCCACGTCGTCGATGACCGCGAGGATAGAATATAACAATTCCAACAACACGCTCTTGACGCTCTCACGGTCGGTCGCCACGCAAGTAAGCATCTTGGTCTCCGAGGGAATGCGCAGTGCAATGCGTAAATCTTCGGGCGACCAGGCATCCTCCATATCTTGCTTATTGGCAGCAACGATATAAGGCACAGGTGCATAAGAACGGAAGGTGTCGAGAATGTCACGGGCCTCCCGGAAGGTCTCCGGTCGCACGCTATCAAGCAAAACGATGAAGCCCAGCATGCCTTCTGAGAGAACTTCCCACATGAAGTCGAAGCGGCGCTGCCCTGGGGTTCCAAATAGATAGAGCACCAACTCCTCATCCACCGTGATGCGTCCGAAATCCATCGCCACTGTGGTCCGATCTTTGATGCGCTCTGCCCGGCTTGAGATTTTCCGCTCAGTCTCGACGACATCGATCTCGCTGATCGTCTGAATAAATTGGGTTTTGCCCGCCGAAAAGGGGCCGGTGACTACCATTTTCACAGCTTGCATTGTTAAAGTTCCCTAATACGGTCAATTAATCGCACGATCACATTCCGCTTTACAGCCGGACGCCTTTCTTCAGGCTGCACAGCTTCCCCGGAAGGTTCAGCTTCCGCCTCCACTTCTGGTCGGACTAATTCCACCAATCCCGCTTGCAACAGCCCATACACAATCTTGCGAATTTGGAAATCGCTCATGTTGTTATAGTGAGCAATCTGGCGAATGGTGTTCCGTGGATTGATGAAAGAAACCACACGCCATTCTTCGACGTTGAGATTTATGTCGCGCAGATTGGTCCCGGGACGATCAACAAACTTGAGCGAAGCATCTAAATCAGGCAGCTCATCCTGCATCCGCTTCCACTCTTCCAAGCGGCGACTGCCCTCTAGGATCACATTTTCCAGGTCAATGGGAACCGTAATGCGATCCTCTACCGGCAACAGGCTCGAATCAAAACGAAAATCCCCATTAGGCCAGGTGAAAAGCGGATATACGTTGCTCAAAATATATGAGCGCACACTCGTCACAACATCATCTTGACTCACATACCCCGCGTTCACCAGCAGCAGACCCAATTCCTTATCGCTCCGCTCGCTGGCGCGACTTTGGATCGCACGTGCCTGTTCTTCAGTTAGCTTACCAGCACGCCGCAGCAGCTCCGACAAATGGTCACCATCACCATCTAGAGTCGCGTAAATGAGCTTCCCTTCCTTGAAGGAAAGACTCGCTTGCGTCTCGGATTTGTCGATCATCAACGTGCCCGTCTTGCGAGCTAAGTTGATGAGGTTGAGCAACTGTACTGTGCTGAAATCGCGTAAATTACCTTTGAGTGCCATATCCTACTACCTCCACTGCACAGCAAAGCCGTCGGCGTGATTCACTATCAAAAACTTCAGGCTCGATTATACCCTCTCTCCACACACTAGTCAACCGCA
>CAZANJ010000021.1:9503-15386 GCA_964486415.1 uncultured Anaerolineales bacterium | reverse complement strand
TGCCCAGATACCTGTAAAGGACAGATGGCCACCTTCGCCTCATTTATCACATAATTATTTTTTATGCGTTGACACTTGACTGCTTTGCGGGTAAAATCGGCTGTGCAGTTGCCCAACTTCCCAAAAGCTGCACAAGGTTTGCGTCCGACAAAATATGATTCCAGGCGACTTTGCAAGTTCAGGAAAGGTTCTAACATACTGAGCGCATTGGGATGAGTTTATGACAGGGAGGAGCCCGATGGAACAGCTCTTGGAAGCTTTCACCGAATACTTACGAAAGCAAGATCTCAGACCCAACACTATCGACGCTTACCTTCAAGACGTCGATAGCTTCTTCTCCTGGCTAACTGAGAAACTCAATAAAAGCGTGCCTCCGCTCGATGTCACCACCTTTGACGTGCAGAAATACCGCGATTACCTGGTGAATCTGGGCCGCAAGCCAGCTACCGTCAACCGTCGCTTGGCCGGGCTGAGGGCCTTCTTCGATTGGACAGTCCAGGAAGGAGATGTCATATCGAACCCAGCGACAGAAGTGGAAGGCGTGAGCCAGAATCGGCGCGTACCAAAGACGCTCGACTCCCAGGAGGTGTACAAACTCCAGCGTACTGCGGCAGCGCAACGCCAATTGGCTCAGGCTCAAGCTGGAGCAGGCAACATCACCCAGGCAGTAGTCTACGCTTGCCGTGATGAGGCGTTGCTGAATCTGCTCGCATACACCGGGCTGCGAGTAGGGGAGGCGGCAGCACTGCGGCTATCCGACGTGATCCTCAAGGAGCAAAGCGGTCGAGTGATCGTCCGCACGGGGGGAAGTCAGAAGTACAGGGAGATTCCGCTGCACAAGGAAGCGCGAAAGGTACTGACCGCTTATCTGGAGGTTCGACCTGATGATGGAGCGGATGATCACTTCTTCCTGGGGCAGCGCGGCCCGCTGCAAGAGAGAGGTATGCAAATGCGACTATCGGCGTTGGGCGAGGCTGCCGGCGTGGAGGTGACGCCTCACATACTCAGACACACATTTGCCACGCGGCTCTTGCAGGAGGCAGGCACCGATCTGATGACGGTATCCATGCTACTGGGACACAGCAATGTGGCGACCACGGCGATCTACACGCAGCCCAATGAGACAGACCTGACGAAAGCGGTGGAGGAACTGGGGTGAAGAGTGAACACCAGATTAAGAGACGAAGCGGGACAGCCATCATGGCCACTCTAAGATGATGCTCATTGAAAAGGAGTCCAAACAATGGATAAAGCGAGTATTTTGATCGCTGAAGGTAAAAGCCGCGTAGCGCTGGACCTGAGAAATCGGCTGAAACGCCTAGGTTACACCGTCTCTGCCGTCGCTGCCTCCGGAGAAGAAGCGATTCAAAAGGCATCTGATTTAGGCCCAGATCTAGTGCTGATGGACATCAAACTCAAAGGCGTGGTGGATGGACTCGATGCGGCGGAGGAGATACGCCATCGTTTTGACATCCCGGTGGTCTACCTCACGGCCTATACCGACGAAGAGACGCTGCAACGTGCCAAGATCACCCGGCCATTTGGATACATCATCAAACCCTTCGACGAAAGAACCCTCCATTCGACAGTGGAGATGGCATTACACAGCCACCGTATAGAGCGGAAGCTGCGGGAGAGTGAGGCCCGCTACCGCGCCGTGGTTGAGGATCAGACCGAGTTCATCTGCCGCTTTCAGCCCCACGGCACGCTCACTTTTGTGAACCAAGCTTACTGCCGGTACTTCCAAAAGGAGGCCGGCGAACTGATCGGTCACGGCATTATGCCTCTTATTCTTGAAGAAGACCGAGAATTAGTGAGAGAGAAGTTTGCCTCCCTGTCCCTGGATCAACCTGTCATAAACTATGAGCACCGCGTTGTAATGCCGGACGGCGAGATACGCTGGCAGGAATGGACCGAACGGGCTATCTTCGACCAGGCAGGCAACTTGACCGAGTATCAGTCGGTCGGCCGCGACATCACCGAACGCAAACGAATGGAGCGAGCGGTTGAGGAGCGGCAATTGTACTTGGAGGGTGTGCTGAGCGCCACCCCTGATGCCATTGTTACCATGGACACTGAACACCAGATTGTCGAATGGAATCAAGGTGCAGAGAGACTTTTTGGGTACTCGTCGGAGGAAGCCACCGGAAGGGAACTCCATCAGTTGGTAGCTGGATCTGATTCCAGAATGTTCGACCAAGCAGCAGGGTACGTCCAGCAAGTGCTTGCAGGGGAGGCTCTTCCCCCTACCGAGACTATCCACTATCGGAAGGATGGCACCCCGGTGAACGTGATCCTGGCCAGCGCTCCGGTCACAGTCAACGATAAAATGGTCGGGCTAGTAGCTGCCTACACCGATATCACAGAGCGCAAGCGGATGGAGGAAGCGCTGCGGGAAAGCGAGGAACGCTACCGAACGATTCTGGAGACCATTGAGGATGGTTATTACGAGGTCGACATCGCCGGCAATATGACATTTTTCAATCCCGCTCTATGTGAGATACTGGGATACCCTGAAGACGAATTGCTGGGTATGAACAACCGGGAATACATGGACGATGAGACGACCCACGACGTGTATCAAACCTTCAATTCAGTTTATCGGTCAGGCAAGCCCAGCAAAGCGTTCGATTGGGAGGTACTGCAAAAGGACGGGACTAGAAAGGTGATCGAGGCCTCCATATCGCTGGTCGAGGATACCGAGGGCAACCCTGTTGGCTTCCGAGGGGTCGCACGCGATGTAACTGAACGCAAACAGATGGAGCAGGCGCTGCGTGAGCGCACTGAACAATTAGAGGCACTGCGGGATGTGGGGCTAGAGATCACGGCCCAGTTAGATTTGGATACGCTACTTCATTCCATCACCTCGCAAGCGATTGAGCTGTTAGGAGGAGTAGCCGGGGGTCTCTACATGTATCGGCCGGAACAAGACGTGCTGGAATTTGTCACTACTGTGGGTCAGCGGACGGTGCCTCTAGGCAGCCAACTTCATAGTAATGAAGGGCTCGCCGGCAAGGTGTGGAAGAACGGTGAGGCAATCATCGTGGACGACTATAGAACTTGGGAAGGGCACGCGCTTAAGTATGAAGGGCTTCCCATCACGTCCGTCGTGGGAGTACCGATCTGTTGGGGAGAGGAGTTGCTGGGAGTGCTGACCACTGAAGGTCAAGCTCCGGAAACTTTCTCGCCTGCCGACGCCGAGTTGCTGAGCCTCTTCGCCAGTCAAGCTGCCATTGCGATCCGCAACGCGAGACTTTACGAGGAGACCGAGCGCCGAGCTACTCAAGCCAGATTGATTTATGAAGTGGGACAGCACGTGAGCAGCGAGTTGGAACTAGATGTGCTACTTTCTACCGTCGTCTCTGCCGTTTACAATGCGTTTGATTACCACAATGTGATACTCTTACTGCTCGATGAGGAAAAAGATCGCTTGACGATGCAATCGATCATTGGCGCCTACGCAGACATCCTCCCAGACAACCTTACGCTCGCTGTGGGTGAGGGAATGATAGGATACGCAACGGCATCCGGGGAGACACAGTTCAGCAACGATGTTTCCAAAGATCCCCACTATGTGCGCAAGGCGGAGGAGGATACCAGATCGGAACTCGCGGTTCCAATCAAGAGTGGTCGGAAAGTCATCGGTGTGCTCGACCTTCAAGATGATGAACTCGGCGCCTTCGATGAGATTGATATGACCACAATGGAGACCCTCAGCACCCAGATCGCCAAGGCCATTGAGAATGCACACCTCTTCCAGGCCGAGCGCAAAAGGTCCGCTCAGTTGGCTACAGTGTCCAAAGTGGCTGAAAGCATCGCTTCCACACTGGATCCGCACGAGGTGCTGCACAGAACCGTGGAAATGATCACGCAAAACTTCGGCTATTATTATGCGAGCATCATGCTGCTAGATCCAGAATCCAATGAACTGGTTTTCGAGGCTGGCGCGGGCGGCTTCGCGGACAAGACGCCCTCTGATTTCCGACAGCAACTCAAGGAAGGAATGATAGGATGGTCGGCCTATCTGGGGGAGACCATTCTGAGCAACGACGTGAGACAAGAGCCACGCTACATTCCCGCCTACCTGACCAATACCCAGTCGGAACTGGACATACCTCTCAAGTATCACGACAGGGTGATCGGCGTGTTGGATCTTCAGAGCAGAGAGCTCAACGCCTTCGACGAGCACGACGTGATCGCCATGGAGACTTTAGCAGGTCACGTCGCCGCTGCCATTGAGAATGCCCGGCTGCACGAGGAGACGCAGCAGCGGGCGCTGGAACAGGAGACACTGCGAGAGGCCGCGCTGGCTATGACTACCGCGCTGGAGCGGAACAAGGTAGTCGAGCGTATACTGGCGCAACTACAAGAAGTGGTGCCCTACGATACTGCTTCGGTACAATTACTCCGAGACGATCTACTAGAGATCGTGGGAGGGCGAGGTTTCCCCAATCTAGAGGAACTGCTGGCCTTTACCTTCGATCTTGACTGTACGGATAACCCTAATCGAGAGGTGATTCACAATCGGGCGCCCTTTATTGTGGAAGATGCTCCAGCAATGTACAAGGAGTTCCGCC
This sequence comes from uncultured Anaerolineales bacterium, assembly GCA_964486415.1. Lineage (GTDB taxonomy): Bacteria > Chloroflexota > Anaerolineae > B4-G1 > B4-G1 > CAZANJ01. The sequence goes on along the minus strand of CAZANJ010000021.1, from coordinate 10,809 downwards.
GCACCCCTCACTCTCAGGCCCACATCCGATCATGGCTGGGGGTGCCAATGATAGTTGGTGATCAACTGATCGGAATGATCGCTCTCGACAAAAACGAAGCGGATTTCTATACTGAAGAGCACGCCCGGCTGGCTGAGGCCTTCGCTGCTCAGGCCGCCGTAGCTTTTGAGAACGCACGGCTTTATGGAGAACTGCGTGGCTACGCTGACCACTTAGAGGAACGAGTGACAGAGCGGACGGAGCAATTGAGAGCCCAGTTCGCACAGTTGGAAGCGATCTTGGATAGCACCGTCGACGGCATCGTCGTCACCAGCGCCGACGGCGAGCTTATTCTGGCCAACCATGTCTTCCAAAAGTGGATCCATCAGACGTTCTCTCCTAAAGAGGCGGAAATGCTTCAAGAGGGAGTAAAAGATTTAGTCAGACAGACTCTTGGCCCCCGATCCAAGCTAGAGAAAGAGAAGCGACCTAGAAAGGTGCTCGAACTGACCGGTCTCGACTTGGAGTTGATCGCGGCCCCGATCATTGAAGCTGACACAAGCTGGGCGAAGGCCGTAGTCGCGATCCACGACGTCAGCCACCTCAAGGCATTGAATCGCATGAAGTCCCGATTTGTGTCCAACGTCTCACACGAACTGCGCACACCGATCACGACGATAAAGCTATACGCTCACTTGATGAAGGAACAACCGGAGAACTGGCGGGATTATCTGGCCCCCCTGGACAGGGAAGCGGACCATCAAGTACAATTGGTGGAGGACATTCTGGAAATCTCCCACGCGGATGTTGGACGACTAGATGTGGACCCCAGGCCAACAGATCTGAACACGTTGATCGATATTCTCGTAGATAATCACGATACACGGATCCGTGAGCGAGGACTGACCTTGGAGTGCCGAAAGATGGAGAAAGGGCCAATCGCCCTACTGGACTCCCAGCGCATCATGCAGGTACTGAACAACCTGATGATGAACGCGATCCGGTACACGCCAGAAGAAGGCAGCATAAGGATCTCCACAGACAAAGCAAATGCACACGGACGCACATGGGCCACAGTGACGGTGAAGGACACTGGAATGGGTATTCCAGAGGAAGAATTACCCCATATCTTCGAACGTTTCTTTCGCGGGGAGAGACCACGGATGATGCAGACTTCCGGAACCGGCCTGGGGCTAGCGATTGTGAAAGAGATTGTGGAGTTACATGGGGGGCTCGTTACAGTGGAAAGCGAGGTTGATGTGGGAAGTGAGTTCACCGTCTGGTTGCCAATGCCCGGTGAATAATTGCTTTAGAGTAAAATCGCACT
>CAZANJ010000021.1:3974-9403 GCA_964486415.1 uncultured Anaerolineales bacterium | reverse complement strand
TCACCGTCTGGTTGCCAATGCCCGGTGAATAATTGCTTTAGAGTAAAATCGCACTTATCAACTCAGAACTGCCTTCTCGGGAGTGATCGCGAGCGCCCAGACCTTGTTGTAAAAAACCTACATCATGTATGGCGATGCAACATCGCAAGCCAGTCTAGATACCAGGAGAATACCTATGCTCGCCGTTATCCTGGCCGCCGGACGCGGCACGAGGCTACACCCGCTCACCACTGATCGATCCAAGGCTATGCTGCCCATCGCTGGCAAGCCGATGATTGAACGTGTAATGGCAATGCTCGAACGCGGCGGCGCTGAGCGGTTCATCATCGTGACACATCCCGAAGATCACACCATGCACCAACATCTCCGAAAAAGGGCCAATCGAGTGCGTTTAGCCCAGCAGGAACAACGCTTGGGTATGGTCCATGCCCTTGAGTGCGCCGCTCCTCTTATCAGAGAGGAAGGGTCTCCCGCGTTTCTACTCGCTTCATGCGATAATCTATACCCCGAAGGACACGTCACCGCCCTGATCAATCTTCAGCGCGAGGCTGAGTTAATGGCTGTGCTTACTTTGTTAAAAGTACCACGCGAGCGCGCGTCCGCCACTGCCGTTGTGCTCCTGAAGAATGACCGAGTGACAAGCATTGTCGAGAAGCCCGGTCCCGATGAGCTCCCCGCGGACAAAGCCGAGTTTACAGGAGCACCAGCGCTTTACGCTCTTTCCCAGCATGTGCTGGACTATCTGCCCCAAGTAAAGTTCTCTTCGCGTGGCGAGCGGGAGTTCCCCGAAGCTCTACGCCTGCTGATAGAAGATGGAGAAATCGTGGGAGGACAACGGGTCGAAGAGCGAATGACATTGACTCACCCGAAGGATCTGTTGAGGCTAAACCGCTACTTCTTGCGACAGGATCCGTCATGTGCCACCATTGAGGCCAAACTGGCCAATGACATCGTCGTCCATCCACCGGTGCGCATCGAGGCCGGAGCAAAGATCGGCGCGAAGTGTCACATCGGGCCTGAGGTTTACCTTGAAGCCGGATCCCGCATCGGTGAGGGCGCGAGGTTGCATCGCGCCGTCGTCATGCGAGGCGCGATTGTCGAGCAGAAGGCTGCCATCGCGGATACCGTAATTGACTGAAATTCCCACATGAAAAAGACCCCGAGGGACTTGAAAGCCCCTGGGGCCGCTTGTTTCGCGTCAACTCCAGCAGTGAACTACAAATCTGGTATGGTACGTCGGAGCGCCTCGTACTGATCCAGACCCATCCCAGCCCCCAAAGCCACGCAGGCCATGGGAGCATCGGCTACGTAAGCGGCCACTCCTGTCTCTCTCGTGACCAATTCGTCCACTTTCCGTAGAAGAGCCCCACCTCCGATCAAAACCATGCCTCTATCTATCACGTCCGAGGAAAGCTCCGGTGGCGTCCGCTCCAACACAGCTTTGATCATGTCAATCATCGCCGAGAGAGGCTCAGACAAAGCTTCTGCTACCTCCTCGGAGGAGATGGTGATGCGGTGCGGCAAGCCGGCGACCTGATCACGACCCTGTACGTCAATCGTGAGCTCCTCATCAAGGGGGAGCGCGGCGCCAACGCGGATTTTGATCTTCTCGGCGGTCATGTGGCCGATCATCAAGTTGTACTTGCGGCGCACGTAAGCCATGATGGCCTCGTCCATGCGCACGCCGCCCACGCGGACGGAATTCGCCACCACGATGCCATTCAGGGCGACGACAGCGGCCTCTGTCGTCCCGCCGCCCATATTCACCACCATGTTACCCGCCGGCGTGCTGACCGGTAGCCCAGCCCCGATGGCCCCAGATAGCGGCTCTGGTATCAAATGAGCGCGGCCGGCGCCAGCGTCTAAGGCCGCTTCGCGCACAGCCCTTTTCTCCACACTGGTCACGCCAAAGGGAGTGCTGATCATCACGCGCGGTTTGAAAAGATTGAACCGACCACAGGCCTTGCGGATGAAGTACTCCAACATGCGCTGAGTCACGCGGTAATCGGCGATTACGCCGTCCCGCATCGGCCGCAACACCTGGATGGTGCCCGGCGTGCGACCGAGCATCGCGCGAGCTTCTTCACCCACCGCTCTGATGCGGTATTCTTCAGGGGAGATGGCGACCATAGAGGGCTCCTGGAGAACGATCCCCTTACCGCGCACGTAGACCAGAACATTGACGGTGCCCAGATCGATCCCTAATTGCTTGGAAAGCATACCTCTTCCACCTAGTCCCCCTCACCAAAAGCGATCGGTTCGCTTCGGTCGCGTTGACCTCGTTGACCGCGGCGCTCCCGCGCCAGCTTGAGACGTACCCGTGAGCGGCGCAGGGCCATCTCCGTCAAGCGCCGCTCATCGGGGGGCGCTTCCTTCAGCATCTCCAGAGCACGCTGGCGCGCCTCCTCCGCCCGCTCAACGTCGATCTCCTCGGCCCGCTCTGCCACATCAGCCAAGACGATCACCTTATCGGGAAGAACGTGCATAAAGCCGCCGTGGATGGCAAAGGCATATTCTTCCTCACTGACCCTGAAGCGCATCTCGCCGACCCCCAATTGAGTAATGAGAGGCGCATGAGTTGGCAGAATACCCAACTGTCCATCGATTCCAGGCGCCAGCACAAGATCGACCTCGCCGCTGTACAACTCACCTTCTGGAGAGACAACGGTCAACTCTAAAACTGCCACATATCCCCCAATCCGACGGCTTATAAGCCGCCTGCGCTGTATTCGCTATCCTACACAAGTTTTTAGAGCCCCGAATTATGGAAAAATTACAAAACAAATCAAGTGTAGGGCAGGTTTCCATACCTGCCGTGCTTGTGTAGGGTAGCAAGTTCGCTGTATAGCAACCTAACTTTGATAATTTCAGCAGGCCGGGCTTTCACACCCGGCAATCCTGATGAGGAACCCCTTACGCCACCATCATTCGTTCGGCCTTCCTCACTGCTTCATCTATATTACCCACCATGTAGAAAGCATCCTCCGGAAGATCATCATGCTTGCCCTCCAGAATCTCACGGAAGCCGCGCACCGTTTCTTCGATGGGAACATAGCGCCCACCGCGCCCCGTAAACCGCTCAGCGACAAACATCGGCTGGGAGCAGAACTTCTCGATGCGCCTCGCCCGCGCGACGGCTGACTTGTCCTCCTCCGAGAGCTCCTCGATGCCCAGGATGGCAATGATGTCCTGCAAATCCTTGTAGCGCTGGAGCACCTCCTGTACCTCGCGGGCGGTTTCGTAGTGCTCCTCGCCCACTATGCGCGGGTCGAGGATGCGCGAGGTTGAAGTCAGTGGATCCACCGCCGGGTAGATGCCCTTCTCGACGATGGAACGTTCCAGCACGATAGTGGCATCCAAGTGGGCGAAGGTCGCTACCGGGCCGGGATCGGAGTAGTCATCAGCCGGTACATAGACCGCCTGCATCGACGTAATGGAGCCTTTCTTGGTACTCGTGATGCGCTCCTGTAATTCTCCCATATCGGTGCCCAGGGTGGGCTGGTAGCCAACGGCGCTGGGCATACGGCCCAACAAGGCCGAAACTTCCATCCCGGCCATCACGAAGCGATAGATGTTATCGATGAACAGCAGCACATCTCTACCGTGATCGCGGAAATACTCGGACAACGTCACTCCGGTCAGACCGACGCGGAAACGCACACCGGGCGGCTCGTTCATCTGGCCGAAGACCATCGCGGCCTGGTCGAGCACGCCCATCTCGCCGAGGGCGTTGTAGAACTCGGTTCCCTCACGGGTGCGCTCCCCAACTCCGGCGAAGACGGAGACGCCCTCATGATACTCTGCCATAGTGTACATCAACTCGGTGACGATGACCGTCTTACCCACACCCGCGCCGCCAAAGACGCCGGTCTTACCGCCACGCGTGAATGGCGCGACCAGGTCGACCACTTTCATCCCCGTCTCGTGGAACTCACTGCGGGTAGATTGATCTTCAAATTCCGGCGCGGGGCGATGGATGGGATAATGTTGAGAAGCCTCCACCGTGCCCTTCTCGTCGATTGGCTCGCCCAGGACGTTGAAGATGCGCCCCAAAGTGGCCTCCCCAACGGGAACCGTGATGGGCAGCCCCGTGTTGACCACGGGCATACCCCGTCGCAAGCCATCGGTGGTATCCATCGCCACACAGCGCACCCAGTTATTCGGCAGCTGGTGCTCGACCTCCAGCACCAGTTTGTCGCCGTCATCGAGAGGCACTTCCAAGGCGTTGTAAAGCTCCGGCAGATGCTCAGATGGAAAAACCACGTCCACCACCGCGCCCTTGATCTGTACGATTTTGCCTTTCATTCTGTCATTCATAGGACCCCGCTTAACTGTAATGTAGTGCGTATTGCGTAAAACTTATTACGCAATGCGTATTGCGTGAATCTACTTAGCCCCTCAAGCGCTGGCGGATGCCCGCTGCTGAGCAAGCGCCTCCGCTCCTCCGGCGATGTCCAGGATCTCGCGCGTGATGGAGCGCTGACGGGCCTTGTTATAATCCAAAGTCAGATCATCAACCAGTTCGGCAGCGTTATCGGTTGCGTTGCGCATCGCCACCATACGTGCTGCGTGCTCGCTGGCCTGCGATTCTAGGATCGCTTGATAAACTTGAAGCTCGGTGAAACGAGGTAATATCTCTTCCAAAATTGTCTTGACGTCGGGCTCGTAGATGTACTCCACCACGCGACTCGGCTGCACATCGACGATGTGCTCCGCCAGCGCCTGCGTCTCCATCTCGACCGGCCGGAGCGGCAGCAGCCGCTGTATGACCGGACGCTGTCTCAACATGTTGATGAAATCGGTGTAGGCCAAATAAACCTCGTCCACCCGCCCCTCAAGGAACTCCTCGATGGCGGTGCGGGCAATGGCGGAAGTGCTGGGTAAGGAGGGGGCCGGTTCCAGATCGTGGAACTCGGCCACAATGTCCGCTTCCATACGCCAGAGCAAATCGCGACCCTTCTTCCCAACCGTGATATAATGCACAGGAAGACCGTGCTTCTTGACAAAGTCCAACGCCGTCTGCAAGATGTTGTGATTGTAAGCGCCACATAGACCGCGGTCGCCGGTGAGCAGAATCACCAAAGACTTCTCCATCGGCTCTCGCGTGGTCAATAGAGGGTGCGAAGTCTCGTCTACCGCAGCGCTCAGATTGATAATAACCTCCCATGCCCCGCTGGTATAAGCCCTCGATTTCAGCACAGCCTCCTGCGCCCGCCGAACCTTCGAGGCCGAAACAGCCTGGAGCGCCTTGGTCACCTGCCCCATATTGCGGATGGACTGGATGCGTCGCTTTATCTCACGTGCCGTGGCCACAAATTATCTCCCTCCAAGTCCAAGAGGCTAACCTCAACCTCAGGCTCAGCCTCAACCTCAGCCTTAACCTCAGCCTTAACCTCAACCCTCATGCAGTCCAGGTAGCGTTGAAAGAC
>CAZANJ010000021.1:0-3874 GCA_964486415.1 uncultured Anaerolineales bacterium | reverse complement strand
CCTTAACCTCAACCCTCATGCAGTCCAGGTAGCGTTGAAAGACTCCAGAGCGGCCTTTAATTTGTCCTCCAGTTCCCCGGTAATCTCTTTCTCCTCGGCAATCTGGTCAACGACAGCGGAGTGCTTGGCCCGCATAAAGGCCAACAGGCTCTCCTCATACTCTCGCATCTTCTCCAAAGGCACGTCATCGCAGTAACCGTGCGTGCCCACGTAGATGATTACCACCTGCTCCGCCAGAGGTACAGGCTCATACTGGGGCTGCTTGAGGATTTCTGTAAGGCGCTGCCCGCGCTCCAGGCGGCGCTGTGTGGAAGGATCCAGATCAGAGCCGAACTGGGCGAAGGCGGCCAGTTCGCGGAACTGGGCCATCTCCAAGCGGAGCTGACCGGCCACCTGCTTCATCGCCTTACTCTGAGCATCGCCGCCTACGCGCGAGACGGAGATACCGACGTTGATCGCCGGGCGAATGCCAGCGTTGAACAGATCCGTCTCCAGGTAAATCTGACCGTCGGTGATGGAGATGACGTTGGTGGGAATGTAAGTCGCCAAGTCACCCAACTGGGTCTCGACGATGGGCAACGCGGTCAAACTACCGCCGCCCAAATCAGCGTGCAGTCGAGCCGCTCGCTCCAGCAGCCGGGAATGGAGATAGAAGATGTCGCCGGGGTAAGCCTCTCGACCAGGGGGACGGCGCAGCAGCAGGCTGACCTGTCGGTAGGCCCATGCGTGCTTGGTAAGATCGTCGTAGACGATCAGGGCATCCTTGCCCTGTTCCATGAACTCCTCGCCCATAGCACAGCCGGCGTAAGGAGCGATATACTGCAAAGCTGCCGGTTCCGACGCTGAGGCAATGACTACAATGGTATTGCTCAACGCGCCATGCTCCTCAAGCGTGGACACCACCTGGGCCACCTGGGCTCTCTTCTGCCCAATCGCCACGTAAATGCAAATCAAATCCTTGTCCCGCTGGTTGATGATAGTATCCAAAGCGATGGCGGTCTTGCCGGTCTGGCGATCGCCGATGATCAACTCGCGCTGACCGCGTCCGATGGGGATCATGGCGTCGATGGCCTTGATGCCCGTCTGCACCGGCGTATCCACATTTTGGCGCTTGACCACGCCAGGGGCGATGCGCTCGACGGGCCGTTGCCGCTCGGCGTTGATGGGGCCCTTGCCATCCACAGGGTTTCCCAACGCATCGACGACACGACCGAGGAGGGCGTCGCCCACAGGAACGGAGACGATCTGACCGGTGCCGCGCACTGTGTCTCCCTCCTCAATATCGGTATAATCGCCCACGATGATGACACCCACGTTATCCGCCTCCAGGTTGAAGGCGATACCGGGGACGCTGCCATCGAACTCGACCAACTCGTTCATGCGGATGTTGGCCAAGCCCGAGGTGCGCGCGATGCCGTCGCCGACTTCGACAACGGTTCCCACGCCCACAGCTTCGATGGCTGGCTGGAAATCCTCGATCTGTTTAAGAAGGGTGAGGGTTAAATCCTGCAAAGTATCCTGGGTTAGAGTTTCGACCATAGTTTCCTCTTATTGGGGTTGTATGCAACAGCTCTCATTTTCAGGGGCAAAGCGTGAAAATGATACACGATTTCAGGGGATTTGTCCAGCGATGGAGCATGAGTTTCAAAAAACAGAAATTCCTGGTAAGATATGCCTAGGTCATTTTAACTGAGGAGATGAAACATGTCCAGAAATGAATTTGATGTCTTGATCGTCGGCGCTGGACCAGCTGGCATATTCGCCGCATTGGAATTGAGTCAACAATCCAACCTCCGAGTCGCCATCCTAGACAAAGGCCCAGACATCAACCGGCGCCACTGCCCCGCGCGTGATCCGGGGGGGAAATGCCGCCATTGCCAACCTTGCACTATTATGTCCGGCTGGGGAGGAGCCGGTGCTTTTTCTGACGGCAAACTCACGCTCTCCCCATCCGTCGGCGGGCGCCTGGCCCAAATTCTGGGCCAAAAACAAGCCGAAAGACTGATCAAACACGTGGACGATATATACGTTCACTTCGGCGCGCCGGGGCCGATATATGGTATCCGTAACGACGCCATCGAAGCTCTGGAGAAAAAAGCCGCCAAGGCCGGGCTGAGATTCATCTCCGTCCCCATCCGCCACATCGGCACCGAGCGCTGCGCCACGATCATGCAAGGGATGCAGGATACCTTGCTCCAAAGTGGAGTCTCCGTCAGAACGCGCACGCCAGTGAGACGCATCCTGACCCAAAATGGGCAGGTCATAGGATTGGAGACGGAAGAGGGAGAGCGGCTAGAGGCCGAAGTAGTCATCGTAGCTCCAGGGCGCGAGGGAGCAGCATGGCTGAAGTCCACGGCCCAGGGCCTAGGGCTCACGCTGGACCGCAATCCGGTTGATCTGGGCGTGCGGGTTGAGTTGCCAGCCGTCGTGCTAGAGCCGATCACCGAATTGGTGTATGAATCTAAGTTCATTTACTACTCCTACGCCTTCGATGACAGAGCACGGACTTTTTGCATGTGCCCTTACGGAGAAGTCAGCACCGAATTCGCCGACGACGTGATGACCGTCAACGGGCACTCCTTCGCACACCATCGGACGGCAAACACTAATTTCGCCATCCTGGTCAGCAAAACCTTCACAGAGCCCTTCGACGATCCCATCGCCTACGGGAAGAGTATCGCTCGTCTGGCCAATCTCCTCGGCGACGGGGTGATCGTCCAACGCTTAGGCGATCTGGAGAGCGGTCGACGCTCTACGCACCGGCGACTCTCTCGCTCAATCGTCACCCCCACGCTGCCCAGCGCCACGCCGGGCGATTTGAACCTCGTGCTCCCCTATCGATATGTAGTGGACATCCTGGAGATGATCCACGCGCTGGATAAGATCGCTCCAGGCGTGGCAAACCGTCACACGCTTCTCTATGGTGTGGAAGTAAAGTTCTACTCCAACCGCCTAAAGCTGACGCCGGAAATGGAGACCGAAGTCGAGGGGCTTTTCGCCTGTGGGGATGGAGCGGGCGTGACGCGCGGCCTGGTGCAAGCTTCTGCATCGGGGCTGGTAGCTGCACGGGCAGTCCTCCACCGCCAAAAGCGCATGAAGTAGCGCTTCCCGCCGCTGTGGTCACCACCGGCGTCGATATCGGTCAGCGTAAGCGCGTGGCGGGCGGGCGATGAGGCGAATCACCGCCAAGCCAAAGACAAATCCCCCGATGTGGGCCCACCAGGCCACTCCGCCACTTTGGAAGAAATTGGCCGCCGACAAAGCAGCGATGCCGTTGAACAACTGGGAGATGAACCAGAAGCCCAGATATACCAAGGCGGGAACCTCGACCATACGGAGAAAGTAGAAGATTGGCACAAGCGTGAGCACACGAGCTTGAGGATAAAGGATCAGGTAGGCTCCCAGCACGCCAGCGATGGCACCGCTGGCCCCTACTGTCGGGATCGATGACCCTCTGTAGGCGACCAAATGCGCTCCACTGGCCGCCAGGCCGCTGAGTAGATAAAATAAAGGGTAGAGCACAGAGCCCGTTTGATCCTCGATATTATCGCCGAAGATGTAAAGGGCCAACATATTGGAGATTAGGTGCCACCACCCTCCATGCAGGAACATGGAGGTGAACAAGGGCACCCAACGGCCCAGCCCAGCGCCTTGCCAAAAATCGGCTGGGACCAGGCCATAAAGAGCGATAAGCTGATCAAGTTGCTCTGGTCCCAGAAGGCTCTCGGATAGAAAAACGAGCACATTAAGGCCGATGATCGCCGTGTTGACGATGGGAAAACGACGAGAAGGAATGTTATCGCGCAAAGGGATCACAAACTATCTCCTTTTTGTCCTTATGTACAGGTTCATTGTACCTAGATAAGTGGAAGTG
>CAZANJ010000020.1:0-15663 GCA_964486415.1 uncultured Anaerolineales bacterium | reverse complement strand
CTTGAGGCATTGGCAGTTGCGGCATGAATATCTTTGTGGACGAAAACATACCCATAATGACCGTCCGTGCGTTGCGTAAGAAAGGACACGATGTTCTAGATATACGCGGCACGATGCAGCAAGGAATGGCTGACGATGTACTTTGGGAAATGGCGCAGCGAGAAAAAAGGTTATTGATTACGACTGACAAAGGGTTCGCGCAACACCGCAATGAATTGCATCACGGCATATTGATTGTGCGCCTTCGGCAGCCGAACCGTCGTAAAATTCATCGGCGGGTGATGCAAGCGATGGCTCAATTTTCAGCAGCCGAGTGGCCGGGTTTGTTGGTCACAATGCGGGATGTGGTTCAGGGTGTCTGGCGTGCGAATGATTTAGCTGATTGACCGGAGGGGCTGTTCTCTATGAACTATAATTGCTGGCTCGAATGTATCCGCGGCTGCGGAAACCGCTATCCAATCGACGAGGTGATCTATCACTGCGAGGACTGCGGCGGGCTGCTCGACGTGGAGCACGATCTGGAGGCGCTCAAGGACCGCAGCGCCGACGAGTGGAAAGCGCTCTTCGATCAGCGCACGCGCACCAACGAATGGCCCTACGGCAGCGGCGTCTGGGGCAAGAAGGAATGGGTGCTCCCGCTGGTGACGAACGAGAACGTGGTCTCGATGTACGAGGGCCACACCAACTGCTTCTGGGCGGAGCGGCTGGGCGAGGCGATCGGCGTGCCCGACCTGTGGGTCAAGCAGTGCGGCAACAGCCACACCGGCTCCTTCAAGGACCTGGGGATGACGGTGCTGGTCTCGGTGGTCAAGCAGATGCTGGAAGATGGCAAGCCGATCCGGGCCGTGGCCTGCGCCTCGACCGGCGACACCTCGGCCGCGCTGGCCGCCTACGCCGCCGCGGCCGACATCCCGGCCGTGATTCTGCTACCGCGCGGCAAGGTCTCCACCGCGCAGCTAGTGCAGCCGATCGCCAACGGCGCGCTGGTGCTGGCGCTGGATACTGACTTCGACGGCTGTATGGCCATCGTGCAAGAACTGACCAAGGATCCGACCATCTATCTGGCCAACTCAATGAACTCGCTGCGCATCGAGGGCCAGAAGACGGTCGGCATCGAGATCGTGCAGCAGTTCGATTGGGAGGTGCCGGACTGGATCATCATCCCGGCCGGCAACCTGGGCAACGTCAGCGCGCTGGGACGCGGCATGCTGATGATGCAGGAGCTGGGCCTGATCGAGCGGCTGCCGCGCATCGCGTGTGCCCAGGCGGCCAACGCCAATCCGCTCTACCTGAGCTACCAGACCGGCTTCAAGGAGTACCGCGCGGTCGAGGCCCAGAGCACGGCGGCGACCGCGATTCAGATCGGCGCGCCGGTTAGCTACGAGCGGGCGGTCAAGGTGCTCAAGGCCTTCGATGGCATCGTCGACCAGGCCAGCGAGGATGAGCTGGCCAACGCCGCCGCCCGCGCCGACTACACCGGGCTCTACAGTTGCCCGCAGACGGGCGTGGCGCTGGCGGTGCTGCTCAAGATGGTCGAGCGCGGCGAGATCGAGCGTGACGACCGCGTGGTGGTCATCTCCACCGCCCACGGGCTCAAGTTCACCGATTTCAAGGTCGATTATCACGAGGGGCGCTTGCCCGGCGTCGAGGCCCGTTACGCCAATCCGCCGCTGGAGCTGGATGCCACAATCGAGGCGGTGAATGAGGCTATCGATCAAGCCATCCGTTAGTCAAGATTGGTTCAATCTCAGAGGTTGAATCAATCTGATAAGGAGTTGCCTATGAGTCGATCAAAGCTCTTGAGTCTTTTTCTGCTGGCCTGCGTTTTCCTGGTGCCACTGAACCTGAGCGAAACCAGGGCGCTTCGGGCCATAGACGCGACGCCGGAAATCTACACGCCGCCGGTCACCGGGCTGGGAAGCTGTCCCTTCACCTCCACCCGTGAGTACAGCGGTGGCAAGATCTACCAGCATGATAAGGACGATCCGGTCCGCCCGGCCTACCATCACGCCGACAAGAACATCGAGCTGCGCGGCTACACGCTCAACACCGACACCGGCTTCGAGCGCGACCTGGTCGACCACGGCTCCGACGACCCGACCCAGCCGCCCCAGTTCGCCACCCTGTTCGATCCCTATCGCGTGCCGGAGCTCGCCAACTTCTACCGCGTCCACCATTGGGATTGGGCGCCCTCGCCGCAGCCGGGCCAGCGCTTGGGGCCTATCGAGGACTGGCCGGTCACGGCGCTGGGGCTGGGGACGACGCCCGGCGAGACGCTCCACGTGCCCAAATCCGGCTATGACCTTGGCGGGGAGATTGAGGCGATGGTGCTCTTCGCCGACGACGACACCATCGCTCTGCACTATACCCGCGACGATAGTTCGGCCCTCGGCTACACGGTCCACATCGACAACATCTGCACCGATCCCAACCTGCTGGCGCTCTACGAGCAGCTCGACGACCCCGACGGCCCGCGTTATGATTACCCCAACGATCACTACAACTTGCCCAACCTGACGGCCGGTCAGCCCTTCGGCGTCGCCGGGAGCGATGAGATCGTGGTCGCTATCGTGGACACGGGCTCCTTTATGGACCCGCGCTCGCTCAACGAGTGGTGGCAGATCCGCCCCGTCTACCCCGCCGTCCGCGCGGATCAAAGTTGCTGCTCAGCTCCGGGCGGTGGCCCGCGCAGCACTTCATCCGGGAACGAGGCGTATGAGCAGGAGGTTGTGGAGCGCGTGAACGCCGTGCGGGTCGAGAACGATCTTCCGCCCCTCAAGCGTGCCGCTGCGCTGGGTGAGGCCGCTCGCTACCACGCCGAGGATATGGCGCAGAATGATTATTTTGAGCACGATTCTTTCCCCCTCACCCTAGCCCTCTCCCCCGGGGGAGAGGGGACTCGTAGCTCGCACTATCACCTCCCCCTCACCCTAGCCACCGGGCGCACGTGGATCGAGCGGGTTGCGTCTTACTATCTCGATCCTCAATCGCTGGCCGAGAATATCGCCGCCGGCTACACCGCGCCCGAAGGCGTGATGAACGCTTGGCTGGATAGCCTCCTTCATCAGGATAACATCCTCAGCGCCAAAACCTGGGAGATCGGCGTGGGTTATTACGAGGGCGGCTCACGGGGCAGTTACTGGGTGCAGGATTTCGGACGGCGGGGTGGCGTCTATCCCCTCGTCATCGAGCGGGAGGCGGAGGCGACCGATTCGCGCAGCGTTTCCCTCTACATCTACGGCGATCAGGACGGCTGGGACGAGATGCGCCTGCGCAACGATCAGGATGGTTGGGGCGATTGGCGACCTTTCCAATCCACGCCGAGCTGGGAGCTGCCGATGCGCGAGGGGGAGCACACCGTCTGGGCCGAGCTGCGCGACGGCGACGCCACCACGGTCAGCAGCGACACGATCAGGCTGGATCAAGTTTTTACCCCGACGCTGGGCGGCTTGCCGGATGAGCTCTCCTTCACGTACAGCATCAGCGACGCGCAGCTTCTCCCCGCCGCGCATCTCTTGACGCCGCAGAATGTGGGGAGCGATGAGACCCTGACCTGGACGCTCGACTCCCAGGGCACGTGGTTCGAGGTTCAGCCCACCGGTGGCGCCACGCCAGCCTTTTTCGCGATCACGCCCACTGCTTTCAGCACGAGCACCGTCACCACTTACACCGGCTTGGTCACGGTGACGGTGGTGGCCCCGCTCGGTGTCGAGCAGTCGCCCCGGCGAATCGATCTGACGCTGCGCGTGGTGAGCGAACCGTTCAGCCACATCTACCTCCCGCTCGTGGCGCGCAATTGTGCCCCGCCGGCCCGCTCTTCCAACGATGCTTGCTACACCAGACAATAGATAGAGCCGGTAAGCCGAAGGTCGAATCATCCAGTCAGGAGGGCCAACCCATGGCCTGTTCCATCACTGTCGGGCGCACCGTCTCTGGCAGCGCCGGGCATAAAATGATGTAGGATTTGTGCCGTCGTGTAAAAGACAGTGCATAGGTCAAAGCGCCATCGATGGATTTTAACTTCTCACACTCTCCAAAATCAAGTACAATAGGGGGGAGATGTTATACAGAAGGCAGGGAGCAGCCTTCCCGAAATCTACAAAAAAGGAGAGAGGAGAGATTGATGAAAGATCGAGTTAGGCGAGCGCTAGTGCTATCCGGTGGCGGGGGGCGCGGGGCCTACGAGTGTGGCGTCTACAAGTACCTGGAGGAGATCGAGTTTTTGCCAGAAATCCTGGTCGGCACCTCTATCGGTGCCATCAACGCGGCCGCTATCGCATCGGGGCGCAGCGCGGCGGAACTGGAAGCGGCCTGGATGGAGACGCGGACGCGGGATGTACAGCGTTTCTGGCGGCTGAGGCCGTGGCGCTCGATTTATGACACCAGCCCTTGGCGGGAAACGCTTCATCGCTTCATCGACTTCGACGCGCTGTGTCAGACTGATAAGAAATTGCTCGTCACTGCCACCGAGATTGAGACCGGGGAGTTGCGTATTTTCAACAATCATGATCTCACTCTAACCCCGGAGCATATTCTGGCCAGTTGTTCCATCCCGCTGGTCTATCCCTGGACCAAGGTGGAGGGGCATCATTATTGGGACGGTGCGGTGATGGCCAACACGCCGCTGGCAGGGGCGATTGACGCTGGCGCGGATGATATTTTGGTCGTGTTGCTCTCTCCGGTGGGGGAGCGGCGCATCGATCCGCCGCGCTGGCCCTGGAAAGCGCTGACGGTGATCCTCGATCTGGCGCTCAGCGCCACTTATGAGAATGACGTCAAGCAACTGGAGACCATCAACCAGTTGGTGCAAGCTCAGTTGGATCAGAAGCACCGTTACGTCAGTTGCCAGGTGATCACGCCCAGCCAGGAGACGAGCCTGCTGCGCATTGTGCGCTACGAGCCGGAGATAAGTCGGGAATTGATTGAGCTGGGGTATGAGGACACGAAGCGGGCCTTGAGTTATTAGAGGTTTCAGCAGACCTCGAGGAGCTTTATTAGCCGTAGACGCCGCGATAGGGCTCTGGCAGCAATTCAGCGATGCTTGACATGATGAGGTCGGTATACTGATGCAGCTTTTCACCACGCACACGCTCGCCTTCAGGTAGATGGAAGGGCTCGCCGATTGCGATCCGCACGGGCGCGCGACGCAGCCGGAGCAAATTGTGTTTGATCTTCTCCGTGCCTGTTATGCCGAACGGTACGATGGGCACGCCAGCGCGAGTAGCCAGATAGGCCACACCAGCCTTTCCTTCCTGCAGGGCGTGGGTCTCCCGAGCGCGGGTTCCCTCTGGAGCTACCCCCAGCACCTCCCCGCGGTCCAGCACTTCCAGTGCCTCCCGCAATGCATGCCGATCTACCTCGCCTCGCTGCACCCAGATAGTACCGCCCAATGACAGAATCGAGGCGTAGAGCGGATTCGCTCTGTGTTTGCTGGCGGCGAAAGCGCGCACTGTGTGGGGACAGACATAAAGCAACAGGGGTAAGTCGAAGATGGAGAGGTGGTTGGTAACGAGGATATATGGCGGCTCGTCGGGAAGGTTTTCAATCCCGGTGTACTCCAGCCGGGAAGTCAATTTTGTGATGGTGTTGGCGATAGTGCGTAAAAGGCGATAAGCTCTATTCATTTTAGCGGTTCACTCTGGGACGCGCCCTAGTGCGATGATGTTAAAATCGGCCGGTGCATCGCCGTAAAATGCAAACAGCATACTGAACGGCGCCACGCCGCCGGATGCTAGGGGGCCATTTTTCTCCACTGTGTTTTGACGGAATCCGGTGACCAGTCCCTGGGCATCATACGTGGTCACGATGACGACGGCATGTCCAGCTGCCTTGTCGGTGCTGGCGTTTTGCACCAGGCCGCTCACTCGAAATTGGGACCCGGAGGGGCGACCCTCCACCTCGTTCACGGTAAGAGGTACGTAGGAATCGGCCAACCCCCCGGCATCTTGTCCACGAATGACCGTCACCTGGTAGTTGGCCCAGTTTGGAGGAGGAGCGGTGAACAGGATGCCGAATGGTGACTGCGTGCCCGGGGGGATCAGTTCGGCGGCTGCGAAGGTATCAGCCTCAGTCAGCATCTCGCCAGCGGAGTCGAGGAGGCGCACCTGCACCTGCACGTTAGTTAGCGTGACGGGGGTAGTGTTAACGATCTCCCCCATCGCCCACAGCCCGCCGACCGGTGTCTCGTAGAAGGCGATGCCTTGCTTTTTGATGGGTTGCGGCGTGGGAGTGGGCAAGAGCAATCCGGGGGAGACTTCGGTCGTCTCCTCGCCAGTGGGGATGACCAGCCGCTGTCCCACCTGCAATAGCAATGGGTTATCGATGCCGTTGACCTTCTGGAGGGCGTCGACGCTAACCCCGTAATCGAAAGCGATCCCTTGCAGCGTCTCGCCCTGCTGGACGGTGTGGACGAAGGGAGTGGGCGTTACAGTCTGCGTCGCAGTGGGGGCTGGGGGGAGTAGCGGCGCGGTCGCCGTCGGCCTGGAAGTTGGCGTGGAGAGTGGCGCTGATGTGCTGGTTGGCGATTCCTCGTTCACGACGGTCGGCTCTGGTGTGACCACCTTGCCACAAGCTGTTAACGTAATCAGCAGGAGCGCGAAAGGAAGGCTCAATCTCTCATTTACATTCATTTTGCAATTTCGGGATCAGATAACTGCTCTAAAACCTGGCGTGATTATACCACATCTGCTATCTCAGTCTAGCTTTTGAAGGAGGCCAAGGCAATTGCTTTTGGATACAATAAGTGAATCTACTGAAGAAACCACTAAGACACCAAGGCACTAAGGAAAATTTAAGAATCGGCTCAAAATACTTCAACAATGGGTAACCTATGTCCGATTGGCGAAGCAATCTCACAGAGAAAGCGCCAAGACGCCCCTTCTCCGCTGCCGTCCGCCGGGAGAACGTGGAGCGTCTGGCGCGAGATAAATTCGATCTGCTGATCATCGGCGGGGGCATCACGGGCGCGGCTGTGGCCCGCGATGCCGCGCTGCGGGGCATTCGCACTGCCCTCGTCGAAAGGGATGACTTTGGGAGTGGCACCAGCAGCCGCTCCTCCCGCCTGATCCACGGCGGCATCCGTTATCTGGAGTATTACCAGTTCAAGCTGGTATTCGAGGCTTGCAGCGAGCGCTGCGTGATGCGCCAGATCGCCCCGCGCCTCGTGCGTCCCCTTCCGTTCCTCTATCCCCTTTATCTTGGACAGAAGCCAGCACCCTGGAAGTTGCGCATGGGGCTGATGTTGTATGACGTGCTGGGACTCTTCCGCAACGTTCAGCGCCACCGCTGGCTCCGCCCGCCGGAGGTGAGGGAACGGGAACCGATGGTCGCTGGGCGGGGGCTGCTCGGCGCGGCTCGCTTCTACGACGCCCAGACCGACGACGCCCGTCTAACTTTAATCACGGTCAAAGCCGCTCATCGCCACGGCGCCGTGGTGGTCAATCACGCTCCGGCGGTCGATCTGATGAAAGCCCGTGGGCGCATCGTCGGCGTAGTCATCAGGGACGAGATCGACGGGCGCGAGATAGAGACGCATGCCAGGGTGGTCATCAACGCCACCGGAGTCTGGGGCGATCATCTGCGGCGGATGGACTCTGCCTACGAGGGGACGATGATCCGCCCCACCAAGGGCGCCCATCTGGTCATCCCACGCGAGCGACTGCGCAGCCGGCACGCCGTGGTCTTCGATTCACCGCGCGACGGGCGGCACGTCTTCCTCATCCCCTGGGGGGATTTCGCCCTCATCGGCACCACCGACACCGATTATGCCCAGGGCGATCTGAGCAATCCGGCCGCCGATATGCAGGATGTGGCTTATCTGCTGGAAGCGATGCAGCACGCTTTCCCCGGCGCTCAGCTCAGCGAGCAAGATGTGATCAGCACTTTCGCCGGACTGCGCCCGCTCATCTTCGCTCCTGGAGGGACTTATGCCCTATCCCGCGAGCACGCCATCACGGAGAGTCCTGCGGGCTTGATCACCGTCGCGGGCGGCAAGTTGACCACACACCGTCTGATGGGCGAGCAACTGACCGATCTGGCTCAAGCCCGTCTGGCTGAGGATTTCGGCGCGGATTTTTCGGCAGAGTCGGCCCGGTCGGAGTGCCGCACCAGGACGCCGCTGGATGGAGCTCAGATGGAGCGCACGCCGATAAAGTACGTGGCGGGCCTGGACTATCACACCGACGAACACTTGAGCGAGGTCTACGGGGGGGACGCGGCCTGGATACAGGCTTACGTCGAGGAGAATCCCGCCCTGGGGAAGCCCATCGCGGCCGGGCGGCCCTATCTGATGGCCGAGGCTCTCTACGCCGTGCAGCACGAGATGGCGCTGACATTGTGCGACGTGCTCATCCGTCGCACCCACGTGCTCCACGAGACACGAGACGGTGGCCTGGATAACGCAAGCGCGGTCGTCGAAGTGATGGCGCCGCGCCTGGGTTGGGATGAGGCGGAGATTGAGTGTCAGATGGCAGACTATGCCAAGCAGGTCAATCTCGCTCAGCAGTGGAGGGGGTGACGATTGTCTCGATCACATTCACAGCCCCGGCATTCTTTAGCGCTTCGGTCAGCCTTTCGCCCGCCGCATCGGCCCCGGCTTCCTCGACGAGGGCCAGCATATTTCCCCCTCGGCCGCCCCCCGAAAGCTTAGCCCCCAGCGCCTTGGCCGAGCGGGCAGCCGCCACCAGCCGATTCAGCCGCGACGAAGAGACTCCCAGTTCGACCAGCAGTTCATGATTCTCGTCCATCAGCGGCCCCAGCGCCTCAACCTCTCCGCGCTCAATCGCCCCTCGCCCCGCCTCGGCGATGGCCCCGATCTGGTCGAAAAGGGCCTCATAACGGGCCGGCTCACGTTGCCAGCCCCGGCGCACATCCTCTACGACCAGCCTGGTGGGGCTGGAAACGCCGGTGTCGGCGATGAGCAGCTTGAACCGCGCCCCCACCCGAAGGGGCTCGATTCTGGCATGTTCGCTTCCGCGCGGGTCGCGCACAAAATAGACCGGCTGCTCGTAGGCGATGACGGTGTTGTCGATCCCGCTGGGCGTGCCGTGGTGAATCTTTTCCACCTCGAAAACGATGGCGCTGACCTCGGCGGGGGGAAGCTTGAGGCCCAGAAATTCCGCCAGGCCGCGCACCAGCGCTGTGGAGACTGCTGCCCCGCTGCCCAGCCCGCTGGCGATGGGGATCGTCGAGCGTATCACGGCGACCGCGTCCGGACAGGGCGCATCGACGTGGGCCAGAGTGAGACGGGCGGCGGCGGCGAGTGGATCATCCACCGGGGCTGTGTCCAACGCTGCTCGCATCTCCAGATCGGCGGCCACGAGCACAAGTCCGCTGCCGGGGCGGGCAGACTTGACCGTGACCTTCGCCTTGGCCTGCGTAACCGGCGCCGCGATGGCCGGGCGCCCATAGACGACGGCATGCTCGCCGAAAAGGATGATTTTTCCCGGGGCGGAAGCCTGCGTCGGTTCAGGTTTCATAAGCGCGCTCCTTTCGATCCTCTCAAAAAGCTGGGGCGAAAGCCCACGGGGATCCACAATTGCTCCGGTTTGAAAATCAACACCTGACTCCCCTGAAAAAGAAGGGAGCAGCTTCCCAAGCTCATGCACTTGACGTATAATAAGGCAAACTTTCATAAGGCAAGGAGGCTACTATGCTTCACTCAGAACCCGCTTAGAGGGGGTTTGCAACCCCCGATTTTTGAATGAAGGTAGATACGCATTTGTCAAAATGATACCACAATATCTAACAACTCAGAAGCGTTGGACTAATTGTACATACAGGCAGGTTGGAATATTCTACTTTGGGTAGTCGTGTCTTGAAAGAGAGACGCTTATAGGAGGCGAAAGATGAATGAGAATAGAAAGCACTGGCTGGGTCTTGGACTGGGTACATTGCTGGGCTATGTGCTAGCTCAACAGGGATGGGCGATCTACCAGTTGGCGACCAAGGATGCCGAGTACACGCTCAAGAGGCACATCAATCGAGTGCCGCAGGGCCTCACGTTCTCCGAGACGACAGAGGCGGCAGCTTACACGCGAACGCACACCGTCGAGGACGGTATCGAGCGGATCGTGTATCGGCCCAAAGAGCGGCGCTTCGAGACGCCCATTCTGATGCAACACGGGATGTGGCATGGAGCCTGGTGCTGGGAGCTCTGGCAAGCGCTTTTCGCCGAGTGGGGCTGGGAGACGCACGCCCACAGCTTGCCGGGCCACGCCGGTTCTCCTGTGCAGCGGCCCATCGCGCTCTGCACGCTCGACTATTACCTTGGTTTCCTCAAGGCCGAGGTCGAGCGGCTGCCGCGCCGCCCGGTGCTGATGGGCCACAGTATGGGGGGAGCGCTGACGCAATGGTATCTCAAGCACGTGGGCGATGACCTCCCGGCCGCTGTGCTGGTGGCGCCGTGGGTTTCGCACAGTATGTTCAAAGATGGGCTGTGGCAGTTGGTGACCTATGATCCGGTCGGTGTGCTGCTGATGTTGATCTCCTGGGATGCGACGCTGATGAAGCGGGACGCGCCCGAAAGTGCGGTGCGCTTCCTGGTCGGTTCGGATGCGGCCATTCCACTGGAAGATTTGCAGCCGAGGTTGGGGCCGGAGTCGGTGATCGTGATGTATCAGCACAATCCGCCCTTTTGGCATCCGCCGGAGCGGGTCGAGACGCCGATGTTGTGGATCGCGGGTGAGGAGGATCCCTTGCTGATTGAGGAGGCAGAGCGACGCTCGGCGGCTCACTACGATGCGGATTACGTTGTGGCAGAAGATGCACGCCACAATGTGATGATGGAGCACAACTATCGCGAGATGGCCCGGGTGGTTCACGAGTGGCTGGTAGAACGGGATGTGGCGTAGCGGATACCGAAGCTCCGGTAAGCACTTATAAGGATACGATTATCCGTGCCAGATACCAGCAAAAGTCATCCTAAGCCGTTCGGCTCAGGATGCTGCTCCGGCTGGATCGCCAGATCCAGCCGCTAAGCGACCGATTTGGCAATTAGTCTCCGAGCAATCAGACGCGAGCGTGGGTACGGGGTTATTCCTGCCTCGAGATGTTGAGAGGATAACCCCAGGAGCGTCACCGCGAGAGTACAAATCAGAATCACAACAAGTGGAGGGTAAAAAATGACTGCCAGACGAAAAGCCTTGTACAGAATCCTTGTAGCCAGCGGAACGGCGGTAACTCTCTTGATGTTACTGTGGCTGTCTCCCCAACTGACGCGCGCAGCCACGCTGACAGTCGGTACCGGCGGCACGCACGCCACCATCCAGGCCGCGATAGACGCGGCCAACCCTGGCGATACCATCCAGGTGCGGGACGAGACCTTCAACGAAAGCCTGATCATCACCAAGTCACTGACGTTGCTGGGCGGGTATGAGGCTGGATTCGGCAGTCGCACCCCGCGCACCACCTACGTCGGCACCGTGCCGGGGCGCGTGATCGACATCCAGGGCGCATCCATCCAGGTGACCATCGACGGTTTCGAGATCGCCGAGGGCGCCATCGTCGGCGGCAACGGCGGCGGCATCCACGTGGACGTGGAGGACGACAGCGTGGTCACCATCAACGATAACTTCATTCACCACAACAGCGCCGACGGCGGCGGCGGCATCTATGCCGACGTGGACAATCGCTCCGATCTACACATCACGGGCAACGACGTGATGACCAACACCACCAGCGACGACTACGCCGGCATCTACGCCAACGTCTACCTTTCGGGCACGCTCACGCTCTCGGATAACAACATCGTGGGGAACGAGTCAGGAGACCGTTACGGCGGGTTATACGCCTCCGTGGAGTCATTGAGCCGCTTCGCGGTCGAGGACAACCTGGTGATGAGCAACACCACCGCCGTCGACGGCGATCCCCTGGGACCCTATCGTTACTACGGCGGTCTCTATTTCCGAGCCCGGTACAACGCCCACGGCGCCTTCGACCGCAACCGGGTGATCGGCAACTACGCCGACGACCGTTACGGCGGCGGCTACGTCTACATAAACTACAACTCCAGCACCACCTTCTACGACAACGAGTTTCGGAACAACACGGCCAATTACCGGGGCTATGGCGGGCTTTATCTGTATGCCTATGGCAACAGCCAGGTCACCGGCGACAATTTGGTGCTGGCGGACAACGCGGCTAACGGCGGCTCCTACGACTATGGCGGCGGATACATCTATGCCATCTACAACTCGACCATCGACCTGCCCAACACGCGGGTCACGGGCAACCGGGCCGCCGATGACACCGGCGGGGTCTATCTCTATGCCTATGACCACTCTACAATCACTGCGACCAATCTGTACGTCTACGACAACGTCGCCGGGGGGGATTATGGCGGCGTCTCTTTCAACGCCAGCGACGGCAACGATACGGTCATCGCCACGGACGCTCAGGTGATCAGCAACACGGCCGGCGGCGACGGCGGCGGCGGTTACGCCTACGCCAGCGATGGCAGCCTGGTAGACCTGACCGGCAGCCGGTTTGAGCGCAACACGGCCGGCACCCACGGCGGCGGCCTCTACGTGAGCAATATCGGCAAGGGCTCGAAGCTGCTGCTGGGCCAGACCGAGTTCCTGACCAACACCGCTGCCAATGACGGCGGCGGTATCTATTTCTCCTATGGCCCCAATTATGGCTCCTACCTGGAGCTGAGCCACGCCCGCTTTGTCAGCAACACCGCGCAGAGCGGCGACGGCGGCGGCTTCTATATGGATGACATCTACTACAATAACCCCTCGGCTGTCTCCATCCAGGCCGATCACATGACCTTCGAGCGCAACAAGGCCGGCGACGAGGGCGGCGGGTTTTATCTCTACGAGGCCTACGATGGGCCGGGGCAATTGGTCTTCGACGATGGGGTCTACCGCGATAACACCGCCGGCAGCGATGGCGGCGGCCTCTATTGGTACTACTGCACCGAGGGTTGCCAGCTCTCGATGAGCCGCAATCTGTTTGAGGGTAACGAGGCTACATCCGGCGACGGCGGCGGCCTCCACTTTTACGAGGCCCAGTACGGCAGCCAGATCCACTTCGACGACAATCAGTTCCTGGACAACAGGGCCGGCGACCAGGGCGGCGGGTTCTACAACTACTATTTCGCCTATGAAGGATCGCTTGGCACCTTCGACCGTAACCTGCTGCGCGGCAACACCGCCGGAGACGATGGTGGCGGCTTTTACAGCTACGAGTTCGGTTACGATGGCTCCAACGTCTCCTTCGACGACAACGTGGTCGTGGACAACGTCTCCGATGGCGACGGTGGCGGTGTCTACATGTACTACCCAGCCTATGATGGCGCCAAGCTGACCTTCAACCGCAACGTGATCACGGGCAACCTGACTACCGGCGGCGACGGCGGCGGGCTCTTCATGGAGTATCTTGAGTACGGTGCGCGGGCCGAGTTCAAGGAAAATGTCATTAGCCAAAACGTCATCTCCAGCACCAGCTCTTACCAGGGCGGCGGGATCTATCTCTACACCATCGACGAGGGCGCCACCGTCTGGATGACGGGCAACGAGATCAACGACAACATCGCCACGGGCGACGGCGGCGGTTTCTACATGGATGACTATATCGACTACGGCTCGGCCTGGTATTTCGAGGACAACGAGCTCCAGCGCAACTGGGCCGGTGAGGATGGCGGCGGCTGCTACTTCGACGATTACTGGTACGATGGCGCGGTGGTCCACTTCAACCGCAACCTGATCAACGACAACACGGCCATCGGCGACTACGGCGGCTGCCACTTCTACGACATCGATTACGCTGAGGTCGATTTCATCAGCAATCAGTTCAACCGCAACACGGCCGGCGGCGACTATGGCGGACTCTACTTCGAGAGCGTCTACGGCGGCGCGAGGATGCGCTTCTGGAATAACCAGATCATCGGCAACCGGGCCGGCTTAATCGAGACGGCGCGGGTCGGAACCCAGGTCGTCGACGCGCCCGCCCAGGTGCTCGGCGGCGACTACGGCGGTCTCTACCTAGAGGACATCGATTCCGGCGGCGAGGTGGACTTTCGCCGTAACCAGATTCTCTCCAACACCGCTTACCTGACCGGCACCACCGGCGGCAGCTACGCCGGGATGTATACCGATCTGTCCAACGCCGGACTGCTGACTATGGTGGATAACACTATCGCTGACAACCAGGCCCAGGATAGCCTGTCCGGATTCTATGCCGAACTGTACGACGGCTCGCGGCTGGTGATGGAGCATAACCTCATCAGCGCCAACACGGCCATCACGGGCAACGCCGGCATCTACATCAAAGGGGAGGATGACAGTCAGTATTTCCTGGAGCGCAACCGGGTGCTCAGCAACACTTCCGGTCAGCGCAGCGGGGGCGTGGTCATCGACAGCGAGGATCTTACCGAGCCGCTGTGGGGCTGGAGCATCAACAATCTGATCGCGGACAACGCTGGCGGAAGCCAATTGGAGACTGGCGTTTTCGTCGACGAGGCCGATTTCCGCAGCCTCAACGACACTATCGCCAACAATGGGGAAAGCGGCATCTACATCAGCGGCACGCTCACCACCACAGCCTACGTCTCCAACACCATCCTCTGGGGCCACACGGAGGCCTTCGCCAGCGCCTATCCCGTCACGCAGACGATGGAGGCCGATTACTCGGATATCCAACTGACCAGCGGGACGTGGCCTGGCACGGGCAACCTCAATACCGATCCCTCCTTTGTCGGCGGAGGGGATTATCATCTGCAAGAGAGCTCTTTGGTCATCGACCAGGCCAACACCGCCGCTGCTCCCGCCATCGATCTGGACGGGGTGCCGCGTCCGGTGCCCAGCGATGGCGACGCAGATATGGGGTGCTACGAGTGGTATAAGGGATGGCCCTATAACCTGTTCCTGCCGCTGGTGAGCAGGAACTAACCATCCGTAGACTTCGGAAGTTAGCCGATGATTTCAATTATCGGACAAGCGTTGATGTGTAGAAATTTTTGCTCCAGTGGGGCTTCGGCGTGAGCTCAGGCGAAGCCCCACTGTTTGAAAAAAGAATGGTGATGACGCGCCTTGTGTTCACCAAGAACGCGGGTTACAAACCCGCTATGAGCCTTAAGTTGACGCATATGGTGTGTCACCCCCGTCTGGGTCGAAATTGACTCCTATTCCCAGGTACGGGACGCGGGTGGCGTGCAACCTACGTTGCCTGGCGCTTCAAAATATGGGACAATTTATTCAGGCTAACCATGTTGTCTTCCACTACCAGGATCAAGCTTGTTTGCGAAACAGTCTGGTATCGCTCCATTTACCTCGCTCCTATGTCAGGGGACATGGAAATAAATAGTCTACCTGCGCCGCTCCCGCTGGATTGCCAAATCCAGCGAGTCTCCCTCTGGATCGCCAGATCCAGAGGGAGCAAGGTGGTAAATTATTTCTTTCTGAATCCCCAGGCTTCCTCAGATGCTCGTCGATGAATTGAGGACATCAAGCCAGACCCACTCCTCACCCTCACCCTCACCGCCTTGCCGAGACGCGCACACAAGGCCCACGCCCTCGCGCCGGGACTTGATCCCATCGGCGATTGGGTTCTGGAAGACCTGGGCCATTCGCTGCTTTCATAGATTATCCCATACGATGTCGAAAAGGCATTTGGGGTTCGTCATTCACCCCTACCTTGGACGAGGACTCTTTGGACTTGGCC
>CAZANJ010000019.1:12880-15764 GCA_964486415.1 uncultured Anaerolineales bacterium | reverse complement strand
GGTCGGTCTCCTGCGTGCGCTTCAGCTCCCAGAGCATGACCGGGACGCCGTCCGCCTCGACCAGGATGTCAATGGCGTTATCACCCTGCCGATGCTCCGGGATCAGATCAGCCTGCCGGTCGTAGCCCAGCGCCGCCAGCAGCGGCTCGACGATTTTGAGCCGCACTATCGCCTCGTCGGAGGCCACTGGCTGGGATTGCAAGTAGTCGAGGTAGCCCAGGCCGTCCTGCTGGAACCCATCGATAATCCCCCGCAAAGTTTCAATCGTTTTAGTCATCATACCACCTTTTCCGCCAAATTGAGGAGTTTTATCAGCCCCGATTGTCCTTTCACCGACCCTGTGCTATCATAGCCCTATGTTACGTAAAAAATGCGCTTTCAAAGGAATCTGGCTTCCGCTGTTGACCCTCACTTTGGCGCTGATGACGGCTTGCAATAATCCCGCACCTACTCCGACTCCGACCGTGGCTGAATCTTCAGCTACGTTTGGGCCCACGCCCTCGCGCACGCCGATCCCCTCTGCCACGTCGACCGCGACGTCAATTCCCACTCCTACCCCGATCCCGGCGTTACAGTTGAGGCTCCATCGGCCCGCACAGGTCTCGGCGCTGGAGCCCGTTTCTGTGGCCATGGAGCTGAGGACGCCGCCGGGCGTCAGTGCCGACCCGGTCGTCCACGCCTCTGTGGTGGACCCCGAGGGCTTTCCCTACTGGACTTCAGAATTGGCTCCCAGCGGCGAAGGGCTGTATGTCGCCTCGCAGCCGCTGCGCTTCCCGCTGGAGCCGATGGCGGGCGATTGGCAATTGCAGGTCTCGGTCCAATCGACCCTGCCGGTGGAGGGGCGGCGTTCGCTGACCTTCCGGCCCGATCCTATCCCTTATCGAGATTTGATCGGTATCCCCGCGTCCGGCGCGACGATGCGCGTGCCGCGAGCCTTCGGTGAGGTGAGCGTTGTGGGAGATAGTGTGGCCGGTGGGCGCGTGTGGCGCTATCGGGACGGCGAGATCGCGCTCTGGTGGGCGCCAGGTCCCGCCGAGCCGCTGCTTCTCAACAACGCCATCGTGATGCTGGAGACGACCCACGATCCCCTCTTGATGGGAGGGCAGGCGCCGCCTCGGCTGATCGATACCCAGGAGACGATTTTGGAGGGGCGCCCGGCCTTCATCTTCTACGAGGATTGGCCCGGCCTGGATGGCGGGACGGAGGGTGGCCCCGGCGAGGCGCTGGTCGTGCAGGGGCCGGAGGATTGGCTGTACGTCGTGCGGGCGCGGGCGCTGGGGAGCGATGCGATCCCTTCGCTCCTCCACCAGGTGTGGAAGACTTTCACCTTCGCCGAGCGGGATCGATCAAATTGATTCAGAAAGAAATAATTTACCACCTCCGCTCGCTCTGGATCGCCAGATCCAGAGCTACCCCCGCTGGCAGGCAACCGCAGGTTGCACGCAATCCGGCGGGAGCGGCGCAGGTGGTTTATTTATTTTCTGGTCTCAAATTGAGTGAAAGGTTGCGCGAATGCACTCCTCGGAGTTAGCCCGGTTTATTATCGAAATCATCAAGCGCGATGTGGCCGAGGCGGACACGGTCGCCGAGTACCGCGAGCCTCTGATCGGCTTTGCCGACGCCGATGATGCGCGTTTCGCCGAGCTGCGCGATGCGGTCGAGCCGACCCACATGATGCCGCGTGATCTGCTCCCTGGCGCTCGTTTCGGCAGTCTGGTCATCGACGCGGAGTTGCCCGTCATCAGCGCGGAGCCGATGGAGCGCTGTCTCTACTTTCGCGATAGGAGTTGCCTCGCATGCATCGCGCGCTGTTTAGAAGATTTTGATCGGCGTCCCGACCTGGCAGTCGCTCTGGATGAAATCGTCCGCGTAGCCGCCGATGGGGTAGACCCAGCGGTAGATCCAGCGGGCCGCGTCGTGGGAGACGTTAAGGCAGCCGTGGCTCCGCCGGATGCCGAAGTCGTTGTGCCAGTAGGTGCCGTGGACGGCGGTGCCGCTCAGGTCGAAGAAGGTGTTCCAGGGAATCCCCGGCAGGTCGAAGATGCTCCCCAAAGGCTCCGGTCCCCCCGGATAAGGCCGATTGCACATGTGGCGTGAGGGCTGCTTGAGCAGCACGCAGTGCTCGCCCTGGGGTGTGGCCGTCTTTCCCCCTCCCCCGGAGGCCACCAGCGTGGTGAATGCCACGTGCTCCCCCTCGTAGCAGGTCAGCCGCTGTTCATCCAGATTGACCTCAATGTGCTTCTCGCCGGCGAAGGGATGGATGGGGGACATCTCGGCGCGAGGGATGCGGCGCACGTCCCGCGCCAGAACCCACTGATGGCTCGGATTGGTGGGCGGGAACTCGTCGTATACCTTATACCAGCCGCTGCCCTCCTCATCCTCGAATGCGTCCACCACGTGGTAGACCGTGCCGCCGTAGAAGCGATAGATCTTCCCCGCCTGGGGATGGGGCTCGGCGCGGGCCTCGGTGTAAATCTGTGACACTTCGCCCCAGAAGCCCCATTCGCTCTCCATATCAGATCGGGAGATGAAGGGCTGAGGTGGATAGACGCGGATCGGGAGCACCCACGCGGAATGTACGTAGCCTATGGGAGTCTTGTACCAGAGATCGTTGTGAGCGCTGAAGGGGGCGTGCACCTCGCCCGTGATGGGGAAGGCTTGATCGCGATAGCGCACGTCCAGGCGCTCGGCGGAGGTGGAAGGCTGATCGTAGAAGGCGATGGTGTGGATCGCGCGGCCCATCAGCGCCCAGGTGTTGCTTTGCTCTTGATTTTCCTTGGGCTCTGGCGGGATGGGGTAGCGGGCGCGGGCGTGGAAGGTGGGCGAGAGCGCAGCGGCGGCGGTGCTGGCAGCGATCAGCTTGAGGGCTTGGCGGCGGGTGAGT
>CAZANJ010000019.1:0-12780 GCA_964486415.1 uncultured Anaerolineales bacterium | reverse complement strand
TCATTATACATCGGTTGGCATGGAGTGGAAAGTACGGTATAATTTCCCGCGAAGGAGGCATCAATTGCGAGCATTGATTACCGGAGCAGGCGGATTCGTCGGAGCATATCTGTGCGATTATCTCTTGGCACATACAGATTGGCAATTGACGGGTACTGTCTATCCCCGCCCAGTCGAAAATCAGCCGACGGAGTCGCGTTTGCATCTTCGATACGCCGACTTGCGCGACCCCGATGGCGTGTGTGCACTTGTAGAAGACTCGGAGCCTGACTTTATCTTTCATCTTGCTGCCCAGTCTTTCGTCCCCACCTCGTTCGCCGATCCCTGGGATACGTTGGAGAACAACATCCGCGCACAGCTCAACCTGCTGGAAGCGGTCTGGCAGTCCGAGCGCGAGACCCGGTTTCTGGTCGTGGGCTCCAACGAAGAGTACGGAGCGCCTGAAGCGGAGGAACTCCCTCAGACCGAGGAAAACCCGCTGCGTCCCAACAATCCTTACGCTGTGAGCAAGGTCGCGCAGGATTTCCTGGGGTTACAATACCACCTGGCCTATGGGCTGCCCGTCGTGCGGGTGCGTCCTTTCAACCACACCGGGCCGGGCCAATCGCCGCGCTTCGTCGCCCCCGCCTTCGCCAGCCAGATCGCCCGCATCGAGGCCGGGCAACAGGAGCCGGTGGTCAAGGTGGGCAACCTGGAGGCAGCCCGCGATTTCACCGACGTGCGCGACATCGTGCGGGCCTATCACCTGGCGGTGACACAAGGGGAGGCGGGCGCGGTCTACAACTTGGCGTCGGGGGAGGCACGATCCATCCAGGGGCTTCTGGATCGCCTCCTGAGCTACTCCGAGAAAGATATCCGCGTTGAGATCGATCCGGAGCGCTACCGGCCTGTCGATGTGCCGGAGGTCTGCGGCAGCGCGGAGAAGTTCCGCGCCCGCACGGGGTGGGAGCCCCGGATTCCCTTTGAGCAGACGCTGCGGGATACGTTGGATTATTGGCGGGAGCAGGTCAGCGAGGTTTGAGAAAGGGTCAGGAGGATGAATGCGGTCAATTGTCGCGGCAATTGCAGTTATTACAGAGTACGAGCATTAGCAATCGCTAAACAGATGCTGCGTGATTACATCGGATTGCTGACAGAACAGGTCGGCGATAGAGCGATTTACTTACAGATTTGGAGGAATTTTTTATGCCTAAAGCACTTATCACAGGGGTCACCGGCCAGGACGGTTCATACTTGGCCGAGTTTTTGCTGGAAAAAGGCTACGACGTCATCGGGATGGTGCGGCGTAGCAGCACGCTCAACTTCTCCCGCATCGAGCACATCCAGGATCAGATCACGCTGGTCTCCGGCGATCTGCTGGACCAGGTCTCGCTGATCAATATCCTGCAAGAGCACCATCCTGAAGAGGTCTACAATCTCGCGGCGCAGTCTTTCGTACCCACCTCATGGAAACAGCCGGTCTTCACCGGCGACGTCACCGCGCTGGGCGTGACGCGCATGCTGGAGGCGGTGCGCACGGTGGACGATGGCATCCGCTTTTACCAAGCGTCCAGCTCTGAGATGTTCGGCAAGGTGCGCGAGGTGCCCCAGACCGAGGGCACGCCCTTCTACCCGCGCAGCCCCTATGGCGTCGCCAAGGTCTACGGGCACTGGATCACGATCAATTATCGCGAATCCTATGGCCTGCACGCCAGCTCCGGCATTCTGTTCAATCACACCAGCCCGCGCCGGGGGCTGGAGTTTGTGCTGCGCAAGATCACCTATGGTGTGGCCAAGATCGTGCTGGGCCTGGCCGATCAGCTCGCGCTGGGCAACCTGGACGCCAAGCGGGATATCGGCTTTGCCGGTGACTACGTGGAGGCGATGTGGCTGATGCTCCAGCAGCCCAGTCCCGATAACTACGTCGTCGCCACCGAGGAAACCCACTCCATCCGCGAGATGTGCGAGGCGGCCTTCGGCTACGTCGACCTGGATTGGCAGGATTACGTGGTGCAGGACCCGCGCTTCATGCGCCCGGCCGAGGTCGATATTCTGATCGGCGACGCCAGCAAGGCCCGCCGTATCCTGGGCTGGGAGCCGCGCATCGGCTTCACAGAGATGGTGGAGCTGATGGTCGAGTCGGACCTGGCGCTGCTGAAAGAGGAAAACGGGCTTGAAGGTTAAGATAAATACCAAATCCAGCGCAAGGTCAACGCACTGCGCAAGCTCTCCGTCGAGTTGGACGGGGGGTTGCTGGAGTTATCGCAGGAGTTGCTGAACCAAGAGTACGCCTGATGAATAGAAGAGAGGAAATTTTATGACACAAGATATGACGATTCATTTCGGCACCGACGGCTGGCGAGCGCGCATCGCCGAGGATTACACCTTTGACAACGTGCGCTGCGCAGCGCAGGGCTTCGCCAACTATTTGATCGAGCAGGGCCACCAGGGCGCTACCGTGGTCATCGGCTATGACAAGCGCTTCGCCGCCGAGCACTTCGGGGCCGCCGCCGCCGAGGTGATGGCGGGCAATGGCTTCCGCGTCTGGCTGACCGAGACCGCCGCGCCCACGCCCGTGATCTCCTATTCTATCGTCGAGCACGAGGCTGTAGGTGGCATCAACATCACCGCCAGCCACAACCCGCCCTGGGACTGTGGCTTCAAGGTGCGCGACGAGCACGGCGCCGCCGTCGCCCCCGACGGGTTGCGCCAGATCGAGAGCGCCATTCCGCCGCTGGAAGATGTCCGGCGGACGGGGTTTGAGGAAGCCAAGGAGCAGGGCCTGGTGACAGTCTGGGACCCCGCCCCGACCTACATCGAGCACATCAGCAAGCTGGTCGATGTCGAGAAGATCAAAGCGGCTGGACTAAATATCCTGGTCGAGCCGATGTGGGGCAACGGTATGGACTGGTTCCCGCGTATCCTTGAGGGCGGCGCGACGCAGATCAGCGAGATCCACAACGTGCGCAATCCGCTCTTCCCCGACATGATCCGCCCCGAGCCGATCCCGCCCAACGTCGACCCGGCGCTGGAGAGGACGGTCGAGATGGGCGCTGACGTCTGCCTGATTATGGATGGCGACGCTGACCGCATGGGCATCGGTGATGAGAACGGCGTTTTCATCAATCAGCTCCAGGTCTACGCGCTGCTGGCCTATTATATGCTGGAGGTGCAGGGCAAGCGCGGCTCCATCGTCAAGACCGTCTCCACCACCTCGATGTTGGAGAAATTGGGGGAGATGTATGACGTGCCGGTCTACCGCACCGGCGTGGGCTTCAAGTACGTGGGGCCGAAGATGATGGAGACCGACGCGATGATCGGCGGCGAGGAGAGCGGCGGCTACGCCTTCGGCGACAGCATCCCAGAGCGCGACGGCATCCTGGGTAACCTCTTCTTCCTGGATCTGATGGTCCAGACGGGGAAGTCACCGGCCGAGCTGATTGAGCATCTGTACGATAAGCTGGGCGCGTCCTACTACTACGACCGCGTCGACACCCGCTTCCCCGACGAGAAGCGCCCGCAGGCCAAAGCGCGAATCGAAGAGGCCAAGCCAGAGACACTGGTCGGCCTGAAGGTGACCGACATCGTGACCGTCGACGGCTACAAGTACGAGCTGGAGGATGGCGGCTGGCTCCTGATCCGCTTCTCCGGCACCGAGTCGATCATCCGTGTTTACTGTGAGACGACGGATGAGAGCAAGGTCCAGCCGCTGCTGGATGCGGGGCTGGAGTTGGCGGGATTGGCGTAGTGGATTGTAGGTCGCAAGTCTCAGGAGGTGAGGTTATGGTTGTAGAAGCGATGGTGACAGCGCCGACTGTGAACTTACAGGAACGTCTGGAACAATTAACAGCACAGCTGGCGGATGTGTGGGAGGCAAAAATATCGCAGGTGAGATTGCCCATACGCACCGGCAAAATGATAACGGCAGAGGAGCTACAATTCTTCCAGAGAGATGGAAAGCGCTACGAACTGATCGGAGGTGAGTTGATCATGATGCATCCCGCCGGTACTCGTCACGGGAGAATCACCGGACGATTGCATTATTTGTTCGCGGAACACGTATATCAGCAGGATGCTGGCGTTGTCTATGCCGCCGAGACAGGCTTTCAGATTGCTCATGATCCCGATACAGTGCGTGCGCCAGACGTGGCCTTCGTCGCTCGTGAGCGTATCCCGCCCGAAGGCGAGCCGGATGGCTATTGGGCCATCGCCCCCGATCTGGTGGTGGAGGTGGCCTCGCCCCACGATTCGGCCACTTACCTCCAGGCGAAAGTGACCGAGTGGCTGGAGGCCGGCGTGCGCAGCGTGTGGGTCGTCTATCCTGACTCCCGCAGCGTCGTCGTGCACGAACCTTCTGGCCATGCCACCACGTTGCGCGAGGAGGATGTTCTGGATGGCGGTGAAATCTTGCTGGATTTCAGTTGTGAGGTGAAGGAAATTTTTGTGTGAGAGGACAGGAAGGCGATGACTGTGAAAACAGAGACGATGGCGACGCCGATGGCTGGTGCTAAAGTGTTGCGGCGGCTGGATCGTCTG
The DNA here is from genome assembly GCA_964486415.1 of uncultured Anaerolineales bacterium. GTDB lineage: Bacteria > Chloroflexota > Anaerolineae > B4-G1 > B4-G1 > CAZANJ01. The sequence continues at coordinate 8,265 of CAZANJ010000019.1, read as the reverse complement.
GCGGAGGAAGTGGCAGCGTTGCGGGAAGAAGTGGCCCGGCTGAGGGTCGCCCCGACGCCGTCGGCGCGTGTGGTCGAATGGGCCGAGAAGGTGAACGGCGCCATCGACGACCTCGCACTGAGCGCCGAGGAGCGCCAAGCGTTGATCGATGACGTGCCCGCGCCGCTGCGTCATGCCGTGGCTGCTGAGTGTTATCGCACCAACGAGAACATCACCTTCGGCTGGGCGGCGACCATCGCCGGCGTCTTCACCTGGGAAGTGCCGGAGTTGCTGCGGGCCTATGGTGTGGAAGTAGATGAGATTTCACTGTCGCCGGAAGAGATGACTGAACAAGTATCATTGATTCTACAACACGCCCATGGTACTCCTGGACACTAACGTTCTCTCTATCCTGGTCAAGGCGAATCGGCTAGATTTGCTTTTCTCTATCTTCGGCGATGATCTGGCTGTCTCTCCAAACGTCCGACGGGAATTGGAGGCTGGCATTCAGGCTGGACATCGCGTTCTGCAACCGGTGGTAGACCTCATAAGACAGAAGCGAATAAAGATCGTCGCTCCTACAAAAACAGAGCAGCAGCGGTTTCCTGACCTGTCTTTCGAGCCCGAAAAAGGAGAAACCGACTCGCTGTTGTATTGTCTGGAGCATAATGTTCTTTTTCTCACAAACGACGAGCGCGCTTGCAGAAAAGGTAAAGCCTTGGGGGCCAAATGCGCACTCTTGAAATCTTTTCTGCGCTCATTGTGGGAAAGCGGCCTGCTGTCCAAGGACGAAGTGCGACATTTGATCGCTGAACTGGAAGAGAAAGCTGAGATGGTGGTTAAATATCAAACTGAAATTTTCGAAGATGCAACTGATTGATTCCCATGCGCACGTCCACTTCCCCCACTTCGACGCCGACCGCGACGCGGTGATCGAGATTGGTTCAATCTATGAGATTGAACCAATCTGGTATAAGTAAGGCGTAGGTTATGGGCACATCGTCAGGCATAGAGAAACGGTATACCAAAGTAAGCCTTCGCAATCAGAAAAGCGATTTTGCTTATTGGCAAACTCAACCCTATCACGCGCGTCTGGCAATGCTGGAGGAGATCCGGCGAGAGTATCATCGGTGGCGGTACGGTGCTGAACCAAGACTTCAAAGAGTTTATAAAATCGTTAAACGATAACCACGTTCGATACCTGATCATCGGTGGCTATGCTGTCGCATTGCATGGTTATCCGCGTTATACTAAAGATATAGACGTGTGGATCGAGATGAGCCCAGAAAACGCAGCAAATATGGTATATGCGTTGGAACAATTCGGATTCGGATCGCTGGGGCTGCGGGCCGCTGACTTCCTGATTCCCAACCAGATTGTCCAACTGGGGTATCCACCCAATCGGATAGACCTGATCACGACGCCGCCAGGGGTAAGTTTCGAGAATTGCTACGCGTCGAGAATTGAGGTTGTAGTCGACGAGGTGACGGTGAATTTCATTGATTTGGATAATCTCAAGAAAAGCAAAGAGGCGGCTGGTCGGCTGCAAGACCTGGCAGACCTGGAGAATCTAGAATAATGCAACTGATTGATTCCCATGCGCACGTCCACTTCCCCCACTTCGACGCCGACCGCGACGCGGTGATCGAGCGGGCGCGGCAAGCGGGCTTGGTCGCCATCGTCGACATCGGCACCGACCTGGCCTCCAGCCGGGCCGCGCTGGCCCTGGCGGAGCAGCACGACTTCATCTACGCCACCGTGGGCGTTCACCCGCACGACGCCAAAACGGTCGATCAGAAGGTGCTGGATGAGTTGCGCTCCCTGGCCCGCCACCCCAAAGTAGTCGCCATCGGTGAGATCGGCCTGGATTACTATCGCGATCTATCGCCGCGCCCCATCCAGCGGAGGGCCTTTGCCGATCAACTGGCGCTGGCAACGGAGCTAGAGCTGCCGGTGGTGATCCACAGCCGCGATGCCCACGACGACGTGCTGGCAACGCTGCGGGACTGGGATGGGGTGGGCGTGATGCACACCTACGCTGCCGGTCCGGAGCGCCTGGATGATGTGTTGGCGATGGGCTTTTACATTGGTCTCTCCGGCCCGGTCACTTTTTCTAACGCGAGGCGACTGCGAGAAGTCGCCGAGATGGTCCCGTTGGACCGGCTGTTGGTTGAGACAGACTGTCCCTACTTGACGCCGGAGCCGCACCGCGGCAAGCGCAATGAGCCTGCCTATGTGCGTTATGTCGTCGAGGCGGTAGCTCGCGCCCGTGGCGTGTCAACGGAAAACACGGCAAACGCGACGACGGAAAATACCCGTCGCTTGTTTGGACTTTCGTAATTGAGGCATGCCTTTGAATGATTTATCCTTTTTGAGTTTGATTAATGATGATTTGGAGCAGGTGGAAAACCTCCTGCGCGATCACCCCCCAGAACAGCATAAAGCCATCAGCATAGCTGTGGATCACCTCGTCTCAGGAGGCGGGAAGCGATTACGCCCGGCCTTGGCCCTTCTCTCCTCCTATCTCTGCGAGACGGATATGGATCGTGCGGTCTTCGCCGCCGCCGCCGTGGAGATGCTTCATACCGCTACCTTGGTTCATGATGACCTGATCGATGGCTCGCTGATGCGTAGAGGCGTGGAGACACTGAACGCCAGTTGGTCCTCCGCAGCCACGATTCTCACCGGGGATTACATTTTCGCCCGTGCCGCTTATCTGGTCTCCCAAGCGGATAGTGTTTTGCTCACACAACGTTTCTCTGAAACCTTGATGGTCATTTGTAATGGTGAGGTGCGGCAGATGTTTGATGGTCAAGTCGACCGGGCCACCCGCGAGGAATATGATCAGCGCATCTACGCCAAGACAGCCTCCCTCCTCGGCCTCTCCGCTGAGGCCGGCGCTATCTTATCTAAGACTAGGAATGGACAATCGGGGGACTTGCGGACCTACGGTGAACAAATCGGAATGGCTTTCCAAATTGTGGATGACGTTCTTGACTTTGTGGCGGACGAGGAAAAGCTGGGAAAACCGGTGGGCAGCGACTTGCGGCAAGGTCTGGTCACATTGCCCTTGTTGCTCTTCCTTCAGATCAAGCCCGACCATTCGGCGGTGCGCGAGGTGCTGAGGGGAGAGCCCTCCGACGGGGCGATAGAGGATGCTGTCCAGGCTGTGGCTGAATCCTCGGCCATCGAGCATGCTCTGGAGATAGCGAGGGGCCACGCGGACGGCGCTAAAAAAGCGTTGAACGGTCTGCCGAACAATATCCATCGCACCGCCTTGCTGAGCTTGGCCGATTTCACCGTGAGCCGTCGCTTCTAACCTCATCCTCGGCGATGGTTGATCTCTCGATAGTCATCGTTAACTGGAATGTCCTTAACCTCCTGCGGCGTTGCCTCGACTCGATACTTTCAGATGAGACAACTACAGGGGGTCGCCCTTACCCCTATGTCCGTTGCGGACAGGGCAACCACGGAGGATTGCCCCTACGTACGGGCGGGACTCCGTGCCCGCCCGTGCTGCAGGTCATCGTCGTGGATAACGGCTCCACCGATGGCAGCGTTGCGATGGTACGAGCGGAGTTCCCCGCTGTTCACCTCATCGCCAACCAGGACAACCGGGGCTTTACCGCCGCCAATAACCAGGGCCTCAGCATCGCGCGGGGCCGTTACGTTCTGCTACTGAACCCGGACACGGAAGTTGTGGGCGACGCTTTGTCCACGCTGGTCGCTTTCGCCGACGAACATCCCGACGTGGGCATGGTGGGGCCGAAGCTCCTCAACCCCGATGGCTCCGTGCAATCTTCCCGCCGCCGCCTGCCCACCCCGGCGACCGCTTTCTTCGAATCGACCTGGCTGGAGCATTGTGCGCCGCGTCGCTTGCTGGAACGCTACTACGTTCAGGATCGCCCTGATGATGTGGTGCAGGATGTTGATTGGATCACGGGGGCCGCCATGCTGGCTCGGCGCGAGGCCATCGAAGAGGTAGGGCCGCTGGACGAGGGCTTCTTTATGTACTCTGAGGAGCTGGATTGGTGCCGAAGGTTCGGGGAGGCCGGCTGGCGCGTGGTCTACTTGCCCGCCGCGCAGATCATCCATCACGTGGGCAAGAGCAGCGAGCAGGTCGTCGCCGCGCGGCACATTCACTTCCAGACCAGCAAAGTGCGCTACTTCCGCAAATATCACGGCCCGCTGATGGCCGAAGCGCTGCGCTGGTTCATGCTGGGCAACTATGTCTGGCAGATCGGCGTGGAGGGCGCCAAGTGGCTGCTAGGCCACAAGCGCTCCCTGCGAGCCCAGCGCATCGCGGCCTACCGCAAGGTGCTGCGCAGTGGATTGCGCCCCTAAAGGAGCGCGGCTGAATCCTCATCCGTTGTCTTGACGGCCCCTAGATCGCTCTGAAAGGAGGAACGAATGCGCATCGGATTGATCAGCGGTGAGTACCCCCCCGACCAGGGCGGCGTCGGCGACTTCACCCACGAGCTGGCTTGCACGTTGGAGTCTCTCGGTCACGAGGTCCACGTCATCACCCACACAATAAAAAACCCGGTTTCTCATGAAAGCCCCGCCGTTCATCGCGTAATGACCGATTGGGGCTGGGGCTGCTGGAAACAGCTCCTGGTGCTCGCGGAAGAGCTTGAGCTGGATGTCCTGAATGTCCAATACCAGGCCGCGGCCTACGATATGCACCCTGCGATCAATTTTGCGCCGCGTCGCCCCGACCAACCGCCCGTGACCGTCACCTTCCACGATCTGAAAGTCCCCTATCTTTTCCCTAAGGCCGGGCCGCTGCGTCAGTGGGTGGTGCATGTCTTGGCACGCCGCGCCAGCGCCGCCATCGTCACCAACCGCGAGGACTACCTGCGGCTGAAGGATGAAGTCGACCCCAAACGCTTGAGCATTATCCCCATCGGCAGCAACATCCCGCGCAATCCTCCCCCCGATTATGACCGCGACGAAGAGCGAGCTAATTGGAGCATCGGGCCGAACGAGCTGCTGCTGGGCTACTTCGGCTTCCTCAACGAGAGCAAGGGCGGCGAGGAGCTGATCCAGGCCCTGGCGCTGCTGGTGGAGCGCGGCTTGCCCGCTCATTTGCTGATGATCGGCGGGCAGGTGGGCAGCTCCGATCCTACCAACCGCGCCTATGCGCACAAAGTAAAACGCCTGATCGCCGAGCTGGACCTGACCGACCGCGTTCATTGGTCTGGTTATGCACGCCCGGCACTGGTCTCGGCGGGGTTGCTGGCCACAGATATCTGCGTGTTGCCCTATCGTGACGGAGTCTCTTTTCGACGCGGAACCTTGCACGCATGTTTGAAGCACGGGCGAGCCATTGTCACCACTCGGCCGGCGACGCCCCTGCCAGAGATTCGGGACGGCGAGAACATGCTATTGACCGAATCGCGTCAACCCCGCTCGCTGGTGGACACGGTGGCTCGCTTGACCGCCGATCCGGAATTACAGACACGATTGGAGGCCGGGGCGGAGGCGCTGGCGCAGGAGTTCGCCTGGGAGCGCATCGCCCGCCGCACCGCCTCGCTCTTCAAAAGGTTAAAATGAGCCATGGAATGACAAATGAAAAATCTCAAATGACAAATCTCAAATCATTCGTCATTTGTCATTTGTCATTTTTTAATTTTTCATTGCTTCTTCTTTCATTCGCCCTTCGCCTCTTTCGCCTGGATCACCAGAGCCTGTGGATGGATGAAGCCACCAGCGCCTACTTGACCACCCTGTCGCCGCTCCAAATCGTGCTGAACCGCGCCAACAATCTCCATCCGCCGACCTATTTCCTGGCCCTGGCCGGGTGGAGCGAGTTGGCCGGGCGCAGCGAGTTCAGCCTGCGCTTCTTCTCCGTGTGGATGAGCGTGCTGCTCGTGCCCTTGCTCTATCGCGCGGGCCGGCGCCTCTTCGCCGACCGACGCGCCGGTTTGCTGGCCGCCTTCCTGGCCGCGCTGAGCCCCGCCGGTGTGGTCTACGCGCAGGAGGTGCGGATGTACGCGCTGCTGCCCGTCGCTTACCTCCTCGTCCTGATCAACGCCCTGCCCCCCGATGGCCTTCGCAGCCGCCGAGACTGGGTCTGGCTCGCCTTGAGCGAGGTAGTATGCCTTTACTTGCACTTTTTCTCGATCTTCATCGTGTTGGCGATCAACCTTCTATTGCTCATCTCACTGCTGACGAGGAAGCGGGCCGCCCTCCGCTCGCCGCAGTTCTGGCGGCGCTGGATCACGAGCCAGGCGTTGGTGGCGCTTTCATACATCCCCTGGCTTCTGGCTATGGCCCGCTGGGGCGCCGAGGTGCCGGGCAAACTCTCCCGCCGCGATTGGCGCGCCTCCGGTATGGGCTTGCTCGGCTTCCTGCGCATGGTGTGGGAGTTTCTCAGCAGCGGCCTGGTCGGCATCGGCAAGGTGGACCTGATGGGCCATTGGCTTTCTGGAATCGCGGCGGTGACCGCAATTGCCCTGTTGCTCGCTATTTTCCTCGACCGCCGACGGGGCATGCTGCTGAAGACACTGGGCGGCGGACTGTTGCCCCTGCTGGGAGCCTACCCCGTGTGGTACATGCGCCCGTTGGCCCACCCGCGTTATCTGTTGTTCCTGGGCGCGCCGCTGGCGCTGACGCTGGGCCGGACGGTGTCTGTCTTGACCCGCACGTGCGGATGGGTGCGTAGGGGCAACTCTTGTGGTTGCCCCCGCCCCGCCCCTACGTTCGCTGATGTGATCGGAGCGCCGTCGTCTCGACGGCCCCTTGGCCCCATCCCCAAGGTCGTGGGGGCGATCTTGTTGGTCGCCATCGTGGGCGGCGATCTGATGGCCCTGCGCTTGGCTCTCTTCGACGAGCGTTTCTTTCGGGCTGATATGCGCTCCCTGGCGGCGGCGCTGAGCGAACGCGCGAGGCCGGGCGAGGCGGCGCTGATGCCACCCGACGATTACTCGCTCTGGTACTACGATCCCACGCCGGCCGAGCTGGTCAATCTGCCCGGCGAGATCGGCGCCGAGGGTGGGCGACTGCGTTTGCGCGAACTTGGCCCCTTGCTCGAAGATCGACCGGGCGCTTTCCTGGTCACCTACCGCGAGCTGCGCGACATCGACCCCCGCGATCAACTGCCCTTCCTCCTCGAGGCCAACGGGCGCCTGGTTGAGCGCTTCTCCGTGGATCGGATGGACGTGGCACGCTACGATTTGGAATCAGATTGGGCTTTTCCCCAGACCGAGCCGCTGGAGGCTGCCATTGGCCCGCTGGCGCTGACCGGCGTCTACACTCAAGCGGTCGCGGAGGCGGACGGCGCGGTCACCGTGGCCCTGCGCTGGCGCTTGACGAAGCCGACCGAGTTCGATTACAAGGCGACGGTGCGGCTCTGGGATCAGGGGCAGCAGTTGGCCTTCGACGACGCGCGGCTGCTCAACGAGCTGGGCCGGCCCACCAGCTACTGGGAAATCGGGGAAGAGGCTCTGAACACCTACGTGCTGCCGGTGCCGCTGGGGACCCCGCCGCTTACCTACACCCTCGGCGTCAAGGTGTATGGTGGTCTCGAGCAGAGCTGGCGTGGCGGTGAGGAATGGATCGCGCTGGGGCCGGTGCGGCTGCTGCGTGGGGTGGGGCAGAGCGGCGATCCTTACGGTTCCTGGAGCGGCACCGATTGGCGTTCCATTGATCAGGACGGCGACTCCGAGGTGGCCCCTGGGCTGGTGCTGGAGGGCTACACCACGCGCCCTGAGAAGCTTAAGCCTGGCGACACGCTCTACGTCAGCTTGCGCTGGCGGGCGGCCGGCGATGATGGAGATGAACTTCCCTTGGCCCATTACGCCCCTGATTTGATGCTGCTTCGGGATGGCGAGGTGCTGGCCCGTGACCCTGGCTCGCTGTTCGAGCGCTATCCGACCGAGCGCTGGGCCGCCGATGAGCTCCTGATTGAGACGCGGGAGCTCGCGATTCCGCCGACGCTGGCTCCGCTGCAACTGGCGCTGGATATAGAAGGGCGCACGATAGCCCTGGAGGAGATCGCGGTGGCGCGGGATAGGCTCCGCTGGGAGCTTCCCGAGACGGCGCAATCGGCCTGCGCGCGCCTGGGCGATGTGGCCGAATTGGCGGGGTATGAGTTGAGAATTGAGAATGGAGAAGAGAAACCAGGTTTTTCCGAAAAACCTGGTTTCTCACGGTTGGCAAATCTGACGCTTTACTGGCGGGCCTCAGACAAGGCACCCCCCGCTAAATCTTACACCCTCTTCGTACACCTGCTGGGGGCTGGTGGGGGGGTTATTGTCCCCGGGGTGGCGGTTTTCCGCTATG
>CAZANJ010000018.1:0-15776 GCA_964486415.1 uncultured Anaerolineales bacterium | reverse complement strand
CCGATAGCTAGACCTTGAGTAAAATCACGGTAACTCGGAGTGCAATTAAAATATCCGAGTCCATATCGTCGATACGAGTTTGATCTATTTTCACCAATCAGGAGTTTTCCACTTGAGAATTCGGAAGTCTTCCGATGATTATTTCGGGGGAAAACTTAGCTTCTAAGTGTCAAGATATGCTGTGCAATGGGCTTTTTGAGACTTCCGAATTCTGATGACAGCTTACTGGAAAACTCATGCACCAATTATACTCTCCCTTCATTAGAGCCACAATAGAAATGCATTAGAATGGCATAAGAAATCGCTTCACCTTTTGAGACATGCCGACAAACAAAAAAGCGGACCGGGAGTGTGTGCTCCCGATCCGCCTATCTGCTCGCCGTAACCTTATACCTCAACTAATATCGCAGCAATGCCCCCACCCCAAATTTCGCCACCTTGGGATGTACGTCAGAATCCACAACCTCGACCTTGCCTCCATCTTCAATCACCTGGGTCACCAGAGACTCCGCAGCGTCGGGAATCTCGACAAAATCGCCACCACAGAAGGGGCATATTTCCAAAGCTTGATCCGTAATGTAGGAGCAGTTCTGACATTGATACCCTGGCGCGTGATAATCACGTTCGATCAGCAAGGTCTGAATGCGCCCCTCGTGTGCAGCGCCGAGGGTATCGGCCAGGCGAATGACACCGTTGCCACCTTTCGCCGCAGCAGTGAAGACCGCCTCCACTACCTCCCTCTCCCGTTCCTCCTCCACCTCCTGGAGGATTTCGAATGACTGTTTCCGTATTTCCAATTCCGAGGCATTCATATCAGCGTTGAAAGTGGCGATGACCTTATCCTGAAGGAAACGAGGCAGAGCATCCTGGAACTGCACTACTGTTCGCTCGGCCCCGGCGATCATCAAGCGCTGCGGTTCATGCCTTTTACAGAATTCCTTAGTCGCCTCGGCGGCATCGCGCATATTGCGCTTTACCACCTCCTCTTCATGTTGGCTGGAGATAGGAGCGCCGCCGCGCCGCCCGTGCCCTCCGGACGACCCTCGGCCTCGCTTCAACTTGCGCACATCTTCCCCGACGAACTCCTTATCGGCTCGTAACTCTCCTAAATCAAAAAGCAATAACCGCGCTTGTCGTCGGTCCACCATAGCTACCATATAGCTGCCATAGGCATCCATCAGCGCCGCCAGCGGCCAAATATAGGGCTTACGGGCCACTGTCACACCAGAGGGTACAGGGATAGCCAGAGAGTAAGTGCGCCAGAAATCCTCATCTTCACACGAGAAGACGATCACTCCACGGCCCGACCAATCATACTCGTGGTCGAAAAAGCTTTCCACAGCCTTCACATCCTGAGGCGCCGCACCATCTACTTGCTTCAGCATCTGGCGCAACGCCAACTTGTACTCATCCGTAGTGCGCTCCGTGGGGTCCACGTTGAGGTAGACACTCAACACTGGTGACTGGGTCTCGTAAGTTGCTAGCTCGCGCAAGTCTTTTCGTCTGAACATATATTACCCCTTTTCCCTAAGCCGCTAACGTTAGGTATACTACAAGCCAATCATTAGCCGCAATACCAAACATCAAACTTTCATCCAATTCGCTCATTAGGGCCGCTCACCAAGCGTCACAGGAATGTCCATCTCCTTGCCGTCACGCACGATGGTCAGCGTCACTTCTTGCCCGACTTTCGTCTTGCCCACCAGGTAAGAGATCAGATCATCGAAGTTCTGCAGATCATATCCATCGATGGCGATGATAATATCGCCACCGGCCAGTATAGTCGCCCCCATCACCTCCACCTCTCGGTCGCCGCCTCGCAGGCCGGCCCGCTCAGCGGCAGTATCCGGTTGCACCTCCGAGATAAGCACACCTCGCTTCACGGGCAGATCCAACTCTTCCGCTAGCTCCGCCACGGTGAAGCGATTGTCGGACGTGATGCCCATATAAGGATAATTGTAGTAACCCTCCTCAATCAGGTGCGGGATGATGCGCTTGACAGTATTGACCGGCACGGCGAAGCCAACTCCAGCGTTAACCCCGGTCGTTGAGCGAATGGCCGTATTCACGCCGATCACGCGCCCACGCAAATCGAGCAGTGGCCCACCGGAGTTACCAGGATTGATGGATGCATCCGTCTGGACAATCTCCGGGTTGGAGAAGACGCCAGCGTCTTGAGCTACCTGGGCCGGCAAGGTGCGCCCCAAAGCGCTCACCACACCGACCGTCATCGTCCCTTCGAGACCGAAGGGGTTGCCTATAGCGACGACCCGCTGACCCACCTTGAGCATGTCAGAATCTCCCAACTCCAAAGGCGTCAACAGATCAGAGGCCGCATCCACCTGAAGCACCGCCAGGTCGGAGTAGGGGTCCTGCCCCACAACCTCTGCCTCCCTCACTGTGCCATTTTCAAAAGTGACCTTTACGGTGTCGGCGCTCTCGACGACGTGATTGTTGGTCACAATATGACCATCTCTGTCGATGACAAAGCCCGACCCGCTGCCGAAAGGCTCACTCGTCAATCCCATATCGGCAGAGACTTCGACGTAGACCACGGCCAAGTTTGTGCGTTGATAGAGATTGACCAATAAGGCATCTATTGCCTCCACCTCGGCGATGTCTTCATCCATCAGAGGAGTAGCAGTGGCGATCACCACCGGAGGAGATGTGGAGGGAGGTGGAGATGTAGGGGTTGAGACAAACAAAACCTCTTGACCGCTGCAAGCTAGCACAGGCAGGGCCAAAAGGATCATAACAATGGACAAGCGCTTGAGATTATTCATACGCTACCTCCTTCTGAGAACACTCAATTCCTCGAAAAGTTCTCTCTCATGGTCGCTGAGATCGACGGGCGTCTCTATATGAATGGTGGCCATCAAGTTTCCCCGTCGCCGTCGGTCGCTTGGGCTTGGCATACCTTTGCCACGCAAGCGGAACGTCTGCCCCCCCTGAGTGCCAGCCGGTATCCTCAATGAGACATCCCCCTGGAGTGTGGGCACGTGCACCTCGCCGCCCAATACAGCGGTGTACAGATCCACCTCGACATCACAGCTTAAATCATCACCATCACGTTTGAAGATGGGATGTGACTTGACATTCACTTTCAAGTAGAGGTCACCGGGCCTACGATCATAGCCTGGATTTCCTTTACCCGTGACCTTTACCCGCGACCCGGTTCGCGCACCTGGAGGTATCTTCACTCGAATGTGGCGACCGCCTTGCTCCAGCACGCGGGTGGCGCCATGGAATGCCTCCTCCAGCGTGAGCTCCACAGCCACTTCCAGATCTTGGCTCCCCGCAGTTCCCCAGATGGCGTTCCCAAAGAGATCCTCGGCAGTCCGCGTTCCTCTGCGTCCACCTCTTGTCTGTCCGAAAATAGCGCTGAAGAAATCAGAAAAGGTCTCCCCTCCAGCATCGCCCCAACCGGCCCGCCCCCCACCGGGAGCGCCACTGAACCATTGAGACCAATCGAATTGACCAGGTTCCCCTCCCATATGCTGCCATTGTTGCCAATTGGCCCCTAGTCGATCATACTTGGCCCTTTTGTCAGAATCGCCCAGAACCTCATAAGCTTCGTTGATCTGCTTGAACTTCTCCTCAGCTTGCCCGTCGCCTGGGTTGAGGTCAGGATGAAATTGGCGGGCCAACCTTCGGTAGGCCCGCTTAATCTCCTTCTCACTCGCGTTTTGATCAACTCCCAGGATGTTGTAGTAATCTCTGTATTCCATCTACACCACCTCATGGCGATTCGCTTTGAAATATCTGTGAGCATTCTATACGCTAAGTTGCTCTATGTCAAGCAAGCACCTTACCCAATATTTCAGGTCTCTAGAATTTTACACAACCCTCTACACTACACGAAATCCAAAGGAGCCGACATTTCAGAGCGGTGGTTGAATATTCGCTTATAGACCAGTTTACTGCAAAACCTATCAGGCCTTGATGAAATTCTTGGAATTGTCAAACGGGCTCTCAAGGCTCTCGACCGGAATCGAAAACGGGGACAAGAAAACTTGCCCCCGTTCTGGATTCCCTATCTACTCTGCCTACTCGACCAGTTCTACTTCCTCCTCCTTGGCCTCCGTGATTACTTCGACCTCGCCGACTTCTTCGTCTTCGGGCATCAACAATTCTTCCTCGGGCTCCGGAGCCTCTAGTTCCATCTCCTGCAGCGGCACCAGGCGGGCGATCATCTCGTCGGGATCGGTCAGGACGTCGATGCCGGAAGGAACAGCTAAATCCCTCACATGTATCGATTGTCCCACCTCGGTCAGATCCGATAGATCTGCCTCTATCGCATCCACAAGATCGCCGGGCAAACACTCCACCTCTATCTCAGAAAGGCCATAGAGCAAAATGCCCTCTTTCTTTTCCGCTATTGGCGACTCGCCTATAACGGCCAAAGGGATCTCAGCCGTGATAGCCTCGGACATCATCACGCGGTAAAAATCCACGTGGAGCAAATCGCCACTGATGGAATCACGCTGCACTTCGCGCAGGAGAGCATGCTCTGGCTCTCCCGTGCCCTCGACATCGATGCTGACGAGTTGGCTGCCGCCTACGTGCGACAACATCTTTCTAAGTTCGTATTTATCGAACTGCAAGACCACGGAATCGAAATCGCGCCCATACATCACACCAGGGATCCAACCTTCGCTGCGTAGCTGCTTCACTTTGCTACCCAACACAGTGCGTTTCTTTGCACTCAACATAACTCTATTTGTCTGACTCATTCATCTCCTCCAGAAAACCGTCTCATCCAACAAAAGGATAGGACTTCAATTCAATCGGGCTATTGTAACGTAAACCCTAGCTTTCGTCAAGCGCCTTTGCCCGTTGTGTGGAAAAAAGGTTAGGCGAGTGATAAACCAGGTTTTGTCGCTACGCTTGATAAAACCTGATTTCTGGTTGACAAAAAATAGAGATTCGGTATAATCCTGCGTGAAGGCCGGGCCAAAGGCACGGCCCGTATTTGTGCTATAGGAGGATGTAATCGTGTATGCAGTTATGAAGTCAGGTGCAAGACAGTACAGAGCTAGTGTAGGTGATACTATCCGCGTCGAGAAGCTACCTGCCCAGGTGGGCGAGCAACTGGAGCTTGAGGAAGTACTCTTGATCGCTGACGGTGAAGAAGTCAAGATTGGACAACCCACTATCGCAGGCGCCAAGGTGCTGGCGACGGTGGTTGCGCAGGAGAAAGGTCCCAAGATCCTCGTGTTCAAGTATCGCCCCAGAAAACGATACCGACGACGCAGCGGGCATAGGCAGCATTATACACGTCTGCGGGTGGATGCAATTGTGGTGTAGGAGGAGGTGTTAAAAATGGCACATAAGAAAGGAAGTGGCACCACTCGTAACGGGCGTGAAAGTAACGCCAAGTACTTAGGTGTCAAGAAATACGGTGGGCAAGAGGTACGCTCAGGACACATCATTGTGCGACAACGCGGCACACGGATTAAGCCCGGCTTCAACGTGGGGGTGGGCAAGGATTACACCCTCTTCGCTAAGACCGACGGCTTTGTCACATATGAGCGCTTGCGCGGTGGGAGAAAACAAGTAAGCGTATATCCGGCACAGGAGGTTGCATGAGGGAAGAAATCCATCCCGAATTCTACCCCGACGCCCAAGTCGTATGCGCTTGCGGCAACAGTTGGACCGTGGGCTCAACCCAGCCGATGATCCGTACAGATGTCTGCTCCCAATGCCATCCCTTCTTCACCGGCGAACAGCGTATCTTAGACTCTGGCGGACAGGTAGAGCGTTTCCTAAAGAAGCTTGAACGGCGAGAGAAAAAGATAGCCGAGTTAGAACGCCAGAAGACAAAAGACACCTCTCCAGGTCTCCCCATCGATGAATTGGACCTTCGCACTCGCGCAAAGAATGTACTCATCGAAGGCGGCATCGAGACGGTGGGCGATGCGTTAAAGAAGCTAGAGGAAGGGGACGAAGCTTTAATGAATCTGCATGGCTTCGGTCTCAAATCGCTAGCGACGCTCAAGAAGCGATTACGAGCCAAAGGCTTCATTTTACCAGGAGACGAAGAACCCGAGACCACGGAGTAACGACAGCGACGCTAAGTCCACAAAGGGGCAGATGGCCTATCTGCCCCTCTTTTGTTTGCCTATCCCGCTTACCTCATAAACCCACATGTACCAAAGACCCAGCACTGGATGGATTGAAGTTATCTGTGGTAGCATGTTCTCCGGCAAAACGGAGGAACTGATCAGACGCCTACGCCGCGCTCAGATCGCCCAGCAGCAGGTGCAGGTCTTCAAGCCCACGATCGATACGCGCTACGCCAAGCAAGAAGTTACCTCCCATAACGGTATGCAGGTCAAAGCGACACCAGTGGAGAACACTGTGCAACTGCGATCAATGATCAAGCCGGAGACCACAGTAGTGGCTTTGGACGAAGCGCAGTTCTTTGACGAAGACGTGATTCCCCTATGCGAAAAACTGGCCGACCAGGGCATGCGCGTCATCGTCGCTGGTCTGGATATGGACTTTCGAGGGGAGCCATTCGGCCCAATGCCAGAGATTATGGCCCGCTCCGAGCACGTGGTTAAACTCCAGGCCATCTGCGTGGTCTGCGGCGGACCGGCCAGCCGCACGCAGCGACTGATCGACGGTCAGCCGGCAGCCTACGACGACCCAGTCATTATGGTGGGTGCCAGCGAAGTCTACGAGGCCCGCTGCCGAGGCTGTCATGAAGTGCCGGGGTCTCGATCTCACCGAGGAGAAAGGGGGAGAAAAAGGTGACTGAAACTCTTGAAGCGATTGATCATATTCTGCTAGACGAGGCGGAAATATCAGCACGGGTGCATAAACTAGCCACGCAAATCTCCGCCGACTATGCAGATGCCGAGGGGCTCCTGTTGGTCGGCGTGCTCAAGGGAGCTTTCATCTTCCTCTCAGATCTGGCCCGCGAGCTGACGGTGCCCCATCACGTGGACTTCATCGCCCTCTCCAGCTACAACCGAGGCTCCACCACGGGCGAGGTGCGCTTGATTATGGATTCGCGCGTCAACATTGCCGGACGCCATGTGCTCATCGTCGAGGACATAGTGGACACCGGCTACACGCTCGATTACCTCCTGCGCACTTTCCACGCCCGCAAGCCGGCCTCCCTGCGATCAGCCGTTTTCCTCAGCAAACCGGATCGCCGCCAGATCGAAGTGCCCATCGACTATCTGGGCTTCGAGATACCCGACGTGTGGGTAGTGGGATATGGCCTGGACTATGACGATCGCTTCCGCACGCTGCCCTACATCGGCGCACTGAAACAAGAAGTATACGAGAACGGAGGATAAAATGGGACTGAGAGACGATATCGCCAAGGTTCTCATCCCGCAGCGAGAAATACAGGCGCGAGTCGTAGAATTAAGCCAAACCATCGACGAAACTTACACCGACGAAAACCCACCCCTCATCATCTGTGTACTCAAAGGCGCTTTCATGCTCCTAGCCGACCTGACGAGGAATATGGAAACCAGGCATGAGGTGGATTTTATGGTCATCTCATCCTACGGAGCGCAGACGGTGAGCAGCGGCATAGTGCGCATTCTATTGGATCTGGAGAGCAATATCGAAGGTCGCCACGTGCTGATCGTAGAGGACATAGTTGATACCGGCCGAACGCTGGACTATGTCACGCGCAACCTACGGACACGCAACCCGGCCAGCCTGCGCATCTGCACCCTCCTCAGCAAGCCGTCGCGCCGCCTGATCGATGTGCCGGTTGATCTAGTGGGCTTCGAGGTGCCAGATGAGTTCGTCGTGGGATACGGACTCGACTTCGCCGAGGAATACCGGAACCTTCCATTCATCGGTGTGCTGAAAGAAGAAGTCTACACAGAAGAGCAGAGCGAGTAGCAAGCCCTCTCCCTGTGATAGAGGGTGGTGCGCGGCAGCGATGTAATCGGTCATCTCATTGTTCCCTCTCCCCTGGGGAGATAGGGCTAGTGGTACGCTCCAAAAGTTTTTGGGGTAATTCGCGCTCATCCCCCTCACCCTAACCCTCTCCCTTTGAGGGAGAGGGGAATCGGTTCCCTCTCCCCTGGGGGGAGAGGGCTAGGGTGAGGGGGAATAATGCTCATCGGCATCGACGCCAGCCGCGCTGTAGCGGAGCGACCGACCGGCACAGAGGTCTACTCCCAACGCCTCATCCAAGAACTCTTAGCACTGGAGAGTCCTCATCACTTCCGCCTCTACTTCCGCAGCCCCCCGCCCACCGACGTCTTTCCCACCGCCGAACTTTGCTCCATTCCCTTCCCCCGCCTGTGGACTCATCTGCGGCTTTCCTGGGAGATGATGCGCCATCCGCCGGACGCGCTCTTCGTCCCGGCCCACGTACTGCCCCCTATTCATCCCCCTGACAGTCTGGTCACCATCCACGACCTGGGGTATCTCCACTTTCCTCAGGCACATCCGACGATCCAACGCCTCTATCTCGACCTCACCACGCGCTGGAACGCACACGCGGCCCAGCACATCCTGGTCGATTCTGAGGCCACAAAGGCCGATTTAATATCCCACTACGCCACGCCAGCCAAAAAGATCACCGTAGCCTACCCCGGGATCGACGAAAACCTGGCTCCCGTGCGCAACGCCAAGGCCATCGCTGCGGTCAAGGCGCGTTACGGTATCTCAAGCGAATACTTCCTCTACTTGGGCACACTCCAGCCGCGCAAGAACCTCTCGCGCCTTATCACGGCCTTCGCCGAATCCTCCATTCTCCATTCTCCATTCTCCATTCAACTGGTTCTGGCAGGTAAGCGCGGGTGGCTATATGAAGATCTCTTCACACAGGTAGATCGACGGGGACTGGAAAAGCGAGTGATCTTCCCCGGCTACGTCGCCGAGGAGGACAAAGCGGCCTTGCTGAGCGGTGCGACCGCTTTTCTCTTTCCTTCCCTTTATGAGGGATTTGGGCTGCCGGTGATTGAGGCCCAGGCCTGTGGCTGCCCGGTCGTCACCAGTAACACATCCAGCTTGCATGAGGTGGCTGGCGAGGCAGCACTTCTGGTGGATCCATCAGATACAGCCGCCATCGCCGAGGCTATGCAGAACGTCGCTTTCAATCAGATGCTGCGGGAGGATTTGATCGAGCGTGGATTTGCCAACGCACGTTGCTTCTCCTGGAGCGCTTGCGCACGCATAGTCCTAGATGCTCTGGAGAGCTTTGAGGAAACGCACGGATCAGAGACCCGGTCTTTCTAAAAAACTGGTTTCCGCCGAATTATTCAGTAGATGGGAACTCCGGTTAAAATGGCGATAACAATGCCTGGATGCGACCAATGGCCCGATTAGTCGCACGGCGATAATAATGATCGGCGGGGACGAGGGTGGCCAAGATAAGCTCTTCTCCCCCGGCGTTGAAACGGCGGCTCACCAACCGAAGGCGATCATCATCTCGGATGGTCACCTCGTCCACCGCCGCCATCTCCACCTCAGCCTGTATATCTCGACTGGTCTTATGAAGAAAGGCAATCAACGCGGATAAAGCCTCGTTATCACAGTCATCGGAAACGGTCATAATAGGCAAGCCCTCGATGGATGTCAACGCAACTCCTCGAAAACCTCCCGCCTCGTTCATCTCACGCAAAATATCCTCAAGAGAAGTTTTTCCTGTCGCCTCTGTTTGATGTCTCTTATCGCCCACGCTTACCCCCGTTGGATATAAATCAGCATTCCAGCCCATCCGACTTGGACACAGACAACTAAAATATTGGTCAGCCGCCCGCCAGGTTGCAACCCGACCAGAGCAGACTGAGTGGTTAGGTCAAATCTTCTTCTGGGCCTTGGAAATCACCAGATTGATAATCGCCTTCAGGGTGTCGAAGACACCGACGCCCTGTATAGCTATCGACTCGAAGCAAGGCGCGCCGTTCATGCCAAGCTGTTTTTGCATACTCGATACCGGCGTGAGGTTATACAAATCACGCTTATTACACTGCAAAACGACAGGCATATCCGATAAGTTATGCCCCCTAGACTTTAGATTTTCGGCCATGTCACGCACCGACTTGATGTTAGCTCCCAAGCGATGGGATTGCGAGTCGGCGACGAAGACAATGCCATCAGCCCCTTGCAAAACCAGCTTGCGGCTCCCAACATAATAAACTTGTCCCGGAACAGTATAGACGTTGAAACGAGGCTTCAAGCCGGCTATTTTACCCAACTCCAACTGTAGGAAATCGAAATAAATGGTGCGGTCTCCACGAGTCTTGAGAGAGATCAACTCGCCGCGCATTCCGGGATTTGTCTTGGCAAAGACATATTGCAAATTCGTCGTCTTGCCACTCAGCGCCGGGCCGTAATAAACAATTTTCAGATTGATCTCGCGTAACTTCCAGTTTATGAACATCGAACCTGCCTCTTCCAAAATTATCGACCGGTGCAATCATTTGAGCCTCCTGGAAACTACAGGAGTGGATTACCGATAGGAACAACTGCGCTGGTATTTGCGCTTCGTCCAGCGCGATCTCAGTTCAGCTTCCAGGAAGGCGGACTAACTACACAGGTTGAAAATTATGACCGTAGATAAACTACAGTCCCTCTCACAACCCTCCAAAAGCTTTCTCCAACTCATCGGCCAGAGCAGAGCCGAAATCGACCGTATCCACACCTTCCGAACTGAAAGCTGACTCCCTGGCTGGTTGGTTCACACAGGCCTCGAACTCGTCCACCAGCCCCTTCAGTTGCTGAATCCCCTGCTTGGCGAACAATCGCACCAGGCCCAGCGGTATCTCGCTCCGGAAGATAACGATCAGGACGAAACTATCGGACACATTGGAAAGGTAGATTCCTCTCTCGTCTCCTTCGTGAAGGAAGCCCCCTTGCGGCTTACTCTCACCGATCTGGCGGGACAATTCCGACATGGCCGCCACGTCACTGGCAGCCAAAGCGGCCAGCGTCGCCGGGTGTCCTTCATTCATCTGTCCCACGACATCGATCAACTGACCACTTATATCGGCCAGCAAAACACTCTCAGCCTTGGCTTGATCATATAGATTCATCAAAATAGCCTCGAACTGCTCAGACAAGTTGGTCGTTATACCCAGGCTCCCTCGCATATACCCTCCTATGACGACACCTTAGCATGCTGTTCCGCGATGTCGAAGGTGAAGATCGGTCGATTGCCATAATCTGGCAGTTGCGCAGCGTCGAAGTAATACCCTTTTCCACTATCCAATGCCTCGGTTATCACACTTCGTCCAAATGCCTTACGCAGGAAAATATAGCGCGAGGAGAAAAACAGCGCTTGCCATCTCTCTTCATAGTGCAAACACAACGGCCGCAGATGTTTCAAAACCACCATCCCATTGGGTCTCCTCAGATCGACTGAAAGAGTTGCAAAAGCTCCCTCGAGCAGACTAACACTGTGCTGCACCTTTGTGAAATATCTCCCATTGCTCCTCTGTGGGTCGGTAGTCTCCAGCAGCCGGAAGATGACCTCGCTATCCACCTCCCCCATGCGCGGCAACTCCTCATGGGCGAAGATGTGATCATCATTGCTGATCATCCCATTATGAACACCGATGACGTGATCGGTTCGCACGGGATGATTGTTGACGTTGCGCCAACGACTGCCCTTGGTCGGCATTCGCGTGTGGCCCAAGATGGAGACGGTCTCACTTCCAACTTTGGAAAGCGCGCGTTGATACCCATCCATCTTCACCAGCGCGGATGCCGAAACTGGTTGCTTGAAAATCTGATGACGCCCATCCTTCTGCACCACAGCGATGCCGGACGCTTCCCGCCCTCGCTCCTCGTTATAGATCAAATTGGAGGTCGTGATATTGACGATATCGCGCCACGTTTCCTCCGAGCGTTGAGCAGGGTACAACAATACCCCAGTCAATCCACACATATAGAAACCAAACTCCCTATATCTACCCCAGAAAAGCCATCGTTCCCAGATCCCCATCCCACTTCAAGCCGCGCCAACGGTCCAAGCGTTCCAAGCGACGCTCCAGTTCCTGAGGAGTGAGGAATAGCTCACGGGCCGCTTCCCACTTCCAGGACTCCGGTGAGGTGTAGCTCGTCAGCTCGGCCAACTCGATGAACCGGATCAGGCGCTGATCGCTCTTGTCCCATTTCCCAACGGTGACCGAGGCCCGCTCGCTCAGAATCTGTTCGATCTCGGGCCATTCCCGCCCGCTGGCGCGCAGCAGGGAAAGCGGCGTCTCGGCCAAAAAGCTCAAAACCTCGAAGGCCGGATGCTCCTCACCGCTCTCGTAAGCCACACGAGCGAAACGCCCAAAGAGTGGCTTGAGCAATTCCAGAAGCTCACGACAACCTGCCCGTAGCTCTTCGATAACTTCCGGAGTCACATCCGAGGTATCGCTGGTGACCAGCTTACCCTCGTTGTTGTTCAACATATCCAGCAATTCCTTCTTGCGCCGCCACTCCTGGATGCGCCCCACGTGGATGACACCGTACTGACTCATCTCCACAGCTTTGAGCAACATTGCCAGGAAGAGAAAAGTCTTGGCCACGATGGAAGTAGGGGAAAGATCAGCATCAGGGAAACGGAACTCCAAATGGAAATTCTTCACCGCCCCGTCATCTGTGAAAACAATGTGCTCCAGGTTGAGAAAGTTCTGATGCTCCGGCACGCGATAACTTTCCTTGAGGAGATTCTGGATCTCCCGCATCGACCGATTGCCCGGCGTGTGCCGCACCATCTCCAGATGATCAGTGTAGCTACATCTTCGACAAAGCGCCTCGTGACTATCGCCAGCACTGGTCAAAAAGCGCAAATTGGGAGCATACCTGCGGGTCAGGTTCCACACGTTAGCCAAGACAATCTCCGGCACCGGTTCGCTCAAGCCAATGGCCAACGCGTGATAATGTAAGCCACAAGTTGGACGGGCACGCACTTCCCGCTCTAGCGGCGGATCCAGAATGGCGTGATATTGCTCGATCAGAGCCGGGTAATAGGGCTGACGCCCAATAACCTGAATCTCCACCCCACAGTGTTCGCTGATCACATCTAGCACACCGTAGCGCCCCAAGTTGTTCAGGTCTTTCGTCGGTTGCAGATCATCGATCAGCGGGGGGAGGAAGTCTTTTTTCCGCACCCCCTTGGGCATAGCGAACTCAATCTCCGTACCGATCTTGACCGTCCGATAGAGCAGGTCCTTCCAATACATCGCCTGCTCGTGGCTCAGACAATCATCGCGCCGGAAGATGATGGGCTCTCTCATAAAGCTCTACTTTTCCACACAACCACACCCCCCGTAAAGATAGGGCTAGAGACTCATACAAACCGGCCTCTAGCCCCATATCTAGCCCAGGGGGTGAAGGTCATTCCATCAGGTGGAAATCAATATCACAGATGCGATTATCCATATCCTGCTCAATACCGACGAACCTGGCCTTCACGCCCAGCCGCTTATGCAGCGCTGCTGAGGCCATCATCATCGGCACACAGGTATATGGCGGCACCCCTTCTTCCTGCAAAGCCTTTGTCGCCCGCCACACCAGACAGCCCTCGCAGATCAGATCGATCTCGCGATCCTCCATCACGAGTTCGACACTCTTGCAAAGACCGTACTCGTCGACCATCAGACGCTCGATCTCAGTCAGGATGTCCTTGGGATCCTCACCCGCGATCTCCAGACCCAACTCGTGTTCCATATCCTCCAGGATATCCTCGCCGATCGTATCAACCGTCGCCACAGCCGTATCGCCGAACAGATCGTATAGACCCTTGGCGAAGCCATAGATGATGTCATTGAAAAGCTTTAGCTGTCGTAACTTCTTTTCTTCCATCGTAGCCATAGTATCCTCCAGTCGTAGTGGTGTGAGCCTTTTACCTCGCCTCTACCTTGGAATAGTATTCCAAAGCTTAGGGGCGTAACTCCGGGCCATCAAGCGCATATTGCCTAAACTCCCCGCGTCCTTATCCACGGCGACGGCCAGATAATAGGAACCGTCGCCCAAGAAGCGAGTGAGAACGTAAGCATTGTCTGAGGTAACCAGGTTGTCCTGCACCTCGCCAGATCCCAGTTGGGCAACCGTCTTCTGCACCAGCTTCATCACCAACGCGAATTGGGCCGAGGCGGCCTCGGCGTCAAAATTCGGGTTGGAAGAATAGCCAGCGATGGACAGACCGTCCATGCCTACGACATCGGCAGAGATGAAGCCCGGTATCTCATTGGACATCTCTCTCAAAATATTATTCAGATCATCAATACGTGCCATTTCATTTACCTCCGTAACCTCTTCTAAAGTGAACTCTTCTAGATCATGCTGATCGACGAAATTGCCCGAGAAGCGCGAACAACTAGGATTGTAACATCTTCCTTGTCCATCCACAAAAGCGCCACATTCGGGACAATGCGGCCGATCATCTCCTTGCTCCAACTGCCCTAACTCCACTCCATCATCGGGAGGAAACCCCCAGGAGGAAGCGGACGCGGTATCAAGCGCAGCGTCCTGCTCGTCGATACGCCTCATACCTTCCAGGAGCAGCCCGGTCCAACCGACATTTATAGTTCGCTCAGCCGGCGAAACGCCTTTCTCCAGTTTAAAATCTCCGGTTTCCCAACGTAAAAGCTTATACACAGCCTCCTCTCCCACATATGGGCCTAACTCGGCGTGCACGACGTTGCCATCAGCGAAAAAGATACTCGCTTCCTCCCCCTGATGCCTGAGGTGTAAGCGAGCTTCATTGCGCTCCTCACAGTTGATCTGGATGATGCTGGGCAGACTCAAGGTGTGCAGATTGCCCTGCACCGCCGTGTCCGGGTCACGATTCAACAACTCTCGTACAGTAGCCGCCAGAGTCTCAATATTCAACGGTTTCTCCAAAAACTCAGCCGCGCCTAATCTCAACGCCTCGACTACGTTATCCTTCGTACCATAGGCGGTGAAGATAATCACCTTGGCTGCGGGATCATAATCCTTAACCGTCTTCAGCACTTCCAGGCCCTTTACATCGGGCATATTGAGATCTACCAACACCAAGTCAAAGTTCTCACGCTTATAATGCTCAATGGCCTCCGCTCCACTGGTGACGCCCAGCGTCTCAAAGCCCTCCAGCTCCAGCATCTTGGTCAAAGAGTGGATAACGTTAGGTTCATCATCTACCACTAAGAGGCGTCGCGCTGGCACTATTTAGTCGCTCCTCTCGTTTTGCTATTCAAACCCATCGGGGAAGCATCCCCGCGCAATGGCTTGGTGATATACCGGTAGGCCTCCAGACGGCGAGCCTCCGCCTCAACCTCGTTGTCACTATAGGCCGTGATCAGAATAGTGCGCGTCTGGGGGCTGGCCTCCCGCACCCAACGGATCAACTCCAAACCACTTAGGCCTGGCATACGCAGATCGGTGACCAACAAATCCACCTCAGAACCATCGAGCACCTCCAAAGCCTCCTCCCCCGACCGCGCAGTGCTGACCTGGAAGTCCCCCTCGGATCGCTCCAGAGCGCTTCTCAGGAAAAAAGCCACCTTTGGCTCATCATCCATTATCAAAATGTGCTTGGATTTAGCCACCATAGCAAACCCCATCATCGATCAACAACTTATATACTTTCTCATACACATTAAGTATACCACATATTGCCAAATAATGAGTTCCAAGCAAATCCCAATTGTGTTACAATTTTGTTCCATGTGCGACGCGGGGTTTTCGAAGCGATTCAAAAATCGGCGGGTATGGAAACCCGACCCACATAGCCAGAGAATGTAGGGCGGGTTTCCATACCCGCCGCCTTGGGGTTGATGGACTCACCCAATGCCACAGAAAGCCTCTGGCGGCTTCTG
>CAZANJ010000017.1:0-15807 GCA_964486415.1 uncultured Anaerolineales bacterium | reverse complement strand
ACTGGAAGCGAAAGCGAATCGCACTCAGCCTCAAGCGGTTGAAGCCCAACCCTTGGACACAGGTAGATGAACATTACCACGAGGGACAGTTGGTTGAAGGCCAGGTCACGCGCGTGTTAGATTTTGGCGCGTTCGTCGAATTAGACATCGGAGTCGAAGGACTGCTCCACGTCAGCGAGATGAGCGGCACCTCGGAACTGAGCCCATCGGAAATCGTCAGGTCGGGCGAAAAGATGTTGGTCAAGATTATCAGCATCGACAGCTACAAAGAGCGCATCGCTCTAAGCGCGAGGCAAGTGCACCGTGACGAGTGGGAACAGTGGATGGCGGAAAGTCTGGCAGCTTCCCCAGAAGATGAGGAAAAGGCCAAAGAAGAAACCGAAGAAGTCAAAGAAGAAGCCGAGAAAGAGGCCGAGAAACCCGTCGAGGAAAAGGCAGAAGCAGAGCCTGCTGAAGCTGATGAACCCGTTGAAGCCGATGAAGAAAAAGAAACCAAAGAACCGGTAGCAGAGGCCGCGCCTGCCGAAGAGGCCGGCCCCAAGGAAGAGGTAAAGGTTGAAGCTCCCGAGGAAACAGAGGAAGAAAAGGAAGAAGAGGAAGCGGAAGCTCCATCTGAAACCTCTGAGGAAGAGCCTCAGGAGCAAGAGAGCACAGAGTCCGCCGAAGAGGCGGAAGATCCAACAGGGACAGAAGAAGAGGCTGACGACACCGAGTAGCTCTAGAAGAGAGCAGCTTTGCTAACCGCCAACCTGTTGTACCAATCTGCACTACCTCTTGCCCGCCACCGTTGGAAGCGAGAAGAGGTCAATTGAATGGGAAAAAAAGAGAAGAAAATATACGTAGAAGGAACCGTTGTCGAGGCTTTACCTAACACACAGTTTCATGTGGAACTTGATAACGGTCATGAAGTGCTGGCTTATCTTTCCGGTAAGATGCGCAAGTATTACATCCGCGTATTGTTAGGAGATCGTGTACGCGTCGAGCTTTCTCCTTACGATCTAACGCGCGGGCGCATCGTCTACCGATATAAGCGCTCCGACCAGAGCTAAGGTAGTTTCAGAAAATAACCTCGCTCCAAAAGCGAACGTTTTCCCTAGGAAAAAGCTTCATTTTTTGGACGATATTAAGTTCTGGAAAAACCTCAAGGGTCAACCTTTTTAGCCAGCAAGCTCACCCAGTCTTCCTTTTGGCGTCGACCCACCAATGTTAAGCCACCCTGATCAAGGGTCGCCGCCACAGAGGGCTCTTGGTCGGCAACTATACCGGCTGTGACTACCTTACCCCCAAGTCGCAGCCGGGTTGCAAGCCCCTCGTGAATCATATCCTCGATCACTCGCGCCACAATATTGACCATCATCAAGTCGTAGCACCCGGTAACATCCGACAAGGAACCGTGTGCTACTTTTACTCTTCCCTCCACACCGTTAATGACCACATTTTCCCTGGCTACGTCGACCGCTTGAGAATCGCTATCGACCGCCAGCACGCTCTCGGCGCCCAGCTTGGCAGCGGCGATTGCCAATATACCGGAACCGGTACCAAGATCAAGCACGTCCATGCCAGGCCGGACATCCTCCTCCAAAGCCAGCAGACACAACTGAGTGGTAGGATGAAGCCCGGTGCCAAAGACCATCCCTGGATCCAACTGAATTACCACATCCCCTGACTTAGGCACATATTCCAGCCATGAAGGACGGATGACGAGACACTGCCCCACCCGCAGGACCTTTAACTGCTTCTTCCAAAGATCGGCCCACTCCGCCTCGGCGACGGTGCGGAAGGTGGGATCAGGGATAGGTTGGATCTGGCCCAAATGCCAAAGCGCTTCCTCGACACGCCGCTGTTTATACTTCAACTCGTCGTCGTTCGACAGGTAGGCTCTGACGACAACCGGGCTGGCGCTCCAACCGCCCGGTCCAGCTTCGATGACGACACCACGATGATAAGCGTAACGTGAAAACACCTCAGCGACCGCCTCGGCAGTCTCAGCTCCCACCTCTACGCTGACTTCAAGCCATTCACCACTCAGATTATAGACCAAGGAACTCCTTTACCTCGTCCATAAAATTCTGCTTCTTCTCCATCACCTCTTCGCCTTCCAATGTTCCCTCCAGTTCCCGAAAGAGACGCTTCTGCTCACGCGAAAGCTTATCGGGCACAGCTACGCGCACCAAGACTAACTCGTCCCCTCGACCGTTGCGCTGCACATGGGGGACACCCTGGTTGCGCAGCCGCAACACAGTGTCATTCTGCGTACCGGGGGGAACGGAGATCGTCTCCTCGCCATCCAAAGTCGGCACGCTCACCTCAGCTCCCAGTGCTGCTTGTGCGACATTTACTTGGAGTTCAACCAGGATGTTATCATTCCGCCGCCGGAAGATGGGATGCGGCTTCACATCCAAAACGATATACAAATTACCTGGAGGCCCACCCCCCTGCCCCATCTCCCCTTCACCCGCCAGCCGGATCTTGGTCCCTGTATCCACTCCCGAAGGGATGGAGACAGAGAGCTCCTTTTTGAAGCGAACGCGCTTATTTCCATTACAACGAGAGCAGGGCTCTTCAATCACCGTCCCCTCACCATGACAGGTTGGGCAGTCCGTAACACTGACGAAGGAGCCCAAGATGGAACGTTGCACCTGTCGCACCTGCCCAGCACCATTACAATCGGGGCAACGTTTGGAAGAGGTGCCCGACTTTGCCCCAGAACCTTCACACTGAGGACACGTTTCGTAGCGGGTGACATGAATATCTTTTTCACATCCGAAGACCGCTTCCTCGAAAGTCAAGGTCAAATCGTAGCGCAGATCAGCGCCGCGCCTTGGCCCACGGCGTCGACCAGTGCGAAAGCCAAAGCCCTGCCCAAAGACCTCCTCGAAAATATCGAAAGGATCTCGAAAGCCGAAATCGAACCCCGTGCGTCCACCACCGAGCCCAGCGTGGCCGAAGCGGTCATAAGCCCTGCGCTTATCATCATCAGAGAGCACCTGATAGGCTTCGTTGATCTCCTTAAAACGCGTCTCGGCGTTAGGAACCTCGCTGACATCGGGATGATATTTACGCGCCATCCGACGGTAAGCCTTCTTTATCTCTTGAGGGGTAGCTGAGCGCTCAACCCCTAATACATCGTAATAGTCCCGCTTACTTGCCATCGCTCCCTCCTATGAGGCACTCAAAGAAATAAATGCTTTGCTCTCTCACTTCTCGCTTCCCGTAATCAAGCCTCACTAAACTCACCGTCTATAACGTCTTCCTCACCAGATACATCTCCCTCTCCAGTCTCTTGTCCGCTGGAAGGCGGAGGAGTACCAGAACCGTCGCTGTACATAGCGGAACCAATACGCTGTATTACCTGGGAGAGCTCCTCGGTGCGCTGGCGAATGACGCCCAAATCATCCCCCTCCAGAGCTTTATTGAGCTCATCAATCTGGGCTTCGGCCTCGGAGCGCATATCGGCATCTATATTTTCCTCCTGCTCCTTGAGGAGCTTCTCGGCGTTGTAAACGGCATTATCAGCCAAATTACGCGCTTCCACCATCTCCTTTCTGCGCCGATCCTCCTCGCGATGCTGCTCAGCATCCTCCACCATCTGCTCTATCTCTTCATCGGAGAGACCACTGGAAGGGATGATCTCCATCGACTGCTCGCGCCCGGTGGCCTTGTCCTCGGCGGAGACGTTGAGAATGCCATTGGCGTCGATGTCAAAGGTAACCTCGACCTGGGGAATGCCACGCGGGGCCGGCGGGATGCCATCCAGGATGAACTTACCCAAGCTCTTGTTATCGCTCGCCATCGGACGCTCGCCCTGCACTACGTGGATCTCAACTTGGGTCTGCCCATCAGATGCCGTGGAGAAGACCTGGCTCTTGCGTGTGGGAATGGTAGTGTTACGCTCTATGAGTGAGGTTGCCACGCCTCCCAATGTCTCGATGCTCAGCGTCAAAGGCGTCACATCGAGCAAGAGGATGTCCTTGACCTCGCCGCCCAGGACGCCCCCCTGGATCGCTGCACCCAAGGAAACCACCTCATCAGGGTTGACGCCCTTGTGAGGCTCCTTGCCGAAGAAATCAGCCACCAACTCCTGGATGGCCGGCATGCGCGTCTGTCCACCCACCAGGATAACTTCGTCAACATCGGAAGGATCTAGCTTGGCATCGGAGAGGGCCTGCTTACAGGGGCCGAGCGTGCGCTGGATCAGATCCTCCGTCAAGTGCTCCAGCTTAGCCCGTGTGAGGCTCATCTGCAAATGCTTAGGCCCGGATGAATCGGCGGTGATGAAGGGCAAATTGATCTCCGCCTCCATCACTGTGCTGAGCTCGACCTTGGCCTTCTCGGCCGCCTCCTTCAAACGCTGGAGGGCTTGACGGTCGTTACGCAAGTCGATGCCCTGCTCCTCCTTGAACCCATCGGCCACCCAGTCGATGACGCGACGATCCCAATCATCGCCGCCCAAAAAAGTGTCTCCACTGGTCGAACGCACTTCGAATACCCCCTCGCCGACATCGAGGATCGATATATCGAAAGTCCCACCGCCCAGATCGAAAACCGCAATGGTTTCATCCTTTTTCTTATCCAGCCCGTAAGCCAGTGAAGAGGCAGTCGGCTCGTTGATGATGCGCAACACATCCAGCCCCGCGATCCGACCGGCGTCCTTCGTCGCTTGCCGCTGGCTATCATTGAAGTAGGCGGGCACGGTGATCACTGCCTGAGTGACATCCTCGCCCAGGTAAGCCTCAGCGTCAGCGCGGATCTTTTGTAAGATCATGGCCGATATCTCCGGCGGGCTGTACTCATGATCCCCCAACCAGACCCGTATGTCACCATTCGGAGCCTCCGCGACTTTATAGGGGACCAACTCCAGCGCGCGCTGCACCACAGGATCATCAAACTTGCGCCCCATAAAGCGCTTGATGGAGAAGATAGTATTTTCTGGATTTACGACAGCCTGGCGCTTGGCGACCTGGCCGACCATTCGCTCATCCGTCTTGGGGTTAACCGCCACGACCGAGGGGAACAAGCGTCCACCCTCCGCGCTGGGAATGACAGTGGGCTCGCCTCCCATCATCACCGAACAAACAGAGTTGGTCGTGCCTAGATCGATACCGATAATTTTGCCCATTGAAAAAATACTCCTGTTAATTACGTTTTACGTTCTGCGTTTTACTCTTCTTGCTCCGAGGGCGCCTTTGCCACACGCACGAGCGCGGGTCGCAGCACGCGCTCTCCCAACATGTAACCCCGCTGCACCTCACCGATGATCTGACCGTCCTCGTAATCCGGCGTCTCCTCGTGAGTCACCGCCTCGTGGTAGAAGGGATCGAAGCTCTCCCCCTCCGTCTCAATGGGCTCCACACCCTCGGATTCGAGCACTCCCTTGAACTTGCGCATGATCAAGAGAATACCATCGATCCAGGTCAACTGCTCCAAATCAGAAGGCAGTGTCAAAGCGGCGCGTTCGAAATCGTCTACAATGGGCAACAGCTTGCGCAACAACTGCGCATTCGCCAACTCCCGCACCTTAACCCGTTCCACCTCTTGCCGCTTCTTGTAATTGGAAAGTTCCGCGCGGGCCCGCTGCCAGCCGTCGAGGTACTCGTCCGCTTTAGCCTTACTCTCCTCTAGTTCCTTCTCAAATTCCTCCAATGTACCCGCCTCTTCTACTAGCTCATCAACTGCTGATTTCTCTTCAAAATTGGCCTCTGTCTTTTCAGCTTGAGCTTCAACTTTTTCCTCTGTCATTTAGATCTCCTTACCCAAACTCAAAACACCTACACTGCGTACATATCATAAACTAACTCCGACAGAACTTCGGCGACGAAACGCACCGTGGAGATGGCCCTCCCGTAAAGCATGCGCGTAGGGCCAACGACGCCCAAAGCGCCGGTGGAAAAATCGGTCACGCCATAACGGGTCAGCACTAAGCTGCAAGCTTGCAACTTCTCCCAACGGCCCTCGCCACCGACCAGCACTCGGACGCTGCCGATGTCTGGGCTGAGGGCATCCTCCATCACGCTCCTGATGAAGCTTTGCTCCTCCAGCACCTGCACAATTTCTTGCGCCTTCTCACCCTCGGCAAATTCGGGCTGCTGTAGAACCTCACTCAATCCATCACTGTACAACGGGCCGGCAGAGCGCCCATCGACGCGGCGCATAATCTCCACCACAAGGTCAGCCACGTCTGCCTCGAGGGGGGGAAGATCATCGATGCAACGCTCGATCTCATACGCCGCCAATCCGTTACACAACTGATTGATCCTATCGCTGGCCTCATCGAGCGTCTGCTGAGCCAGAGGCTCAGCCAAGGTCAACATACGTTGTTTGACTATGCCCCCGCGCAGAACTAGAACCAGCAACACAACCACTCCCTGCGTGGAGATGAGTTGAACGTGTTTGTATTGAGATTCCATAGCCTGGGGAGCAGTCACCACAGCGGCCCCACGGGCCGTTCGCGCCAAGATGGAAGCCGCCAAAGGCATCCACTGCTCGAAATTCTGACGCGCCTGGTGAAATTGATGGACGATGGTCAAGCGCTCCCGCACCGGAAGGGTTACCTCGCCTAGCAGCCGCTCGACAAAATATCGATATCCCTCATGGGTCGGCACACGCCCAGCGGAGGTATGGGGATGTGTGAGATAGCCCGCGTCCTCCAGTTGGGAGAGCTCGTTGCGCACAGTGGCCGAGCTCACCGACAGGCCATAATGCTCCACCAGAACACGGGAACTGACCGGTGCAGCCTCCCGCACGTACTCGCGCACCACCAATCCCAAAACAGTCTGTTGCCGAAGCGTCAACCCGGTTTTCTCACTCATTCCACTCCTCCAATTTTAGCACTCTCATTCCTAGAGTGCTAAACCAACTTTGCATCATACCACACGGGATAGAATCTGTCAAACAGTCCCTCTATTTTTCACACAGGGATACACAGAGAAGACACAGAGGTGCACAAAGAAAAGCGAGACGCATCAATCCGAAGATGAATACTCCGACTCCAAACCAGAGGCTGTTTCCTTGCTGGCTTGTCGCTCCGGATCCTCGATAGAATAATTTCCCTCGATCACAGAAGCTGTATCGTCAATTACACGCCACTCGTCAACCTTCGTCCCCAGCACTCGCAGGTGCTCGCGTACAACCTTCGGCGGCGCCAGTTCGATGAAAAGCTTGAGGCCCAACAGCACCACAGCGGCGTCATCCAGTTGCCCCAGGCCCAACGCCATATCAGGGATGATGTCCAAGGGAAACAACACGTAGCCCAGCGCAGCCGGGGGGATCACCTTCGTCCATAATGGTACACGCTGATCCAAAAACAACCGCCAAGCTAGCTGAACCTGACGCACTGCATCACGGAACCAAGCGAACCAAACACTTGGATCTTTCTGGGAGATCGACTCCACGTTAGAATCATCTTTTATATCTCTACTCATAAATTCATTCCCCTTTCAATCTCGTCCCATCCGGCGGCGCGGAAGCCGCATCTGCTAGATCAACCCAGCAAGCCGGGCTCCCAAGCCCAAGGATTGAATTATAGCTTCCCAATATGAATACGCAACTTGGCCTTGCATGTTGCTCACCAATCGTTGTATAATAACTCCATGCGCTCACTCCAAAAATGGCTATTGGACACCGAGTGGTTACGATTGGAAACCATCTCCCAATTCTGGGACGTGAAGCTAAAAAGCACACGTCCACGGGAAGCCGCGTCCGAATTGGCTGAGGCGATGGCGAAACCCGATGCAGTCACTCAAGCATGGGACGATCTCCCCGATGAACAGAAAGAAGCGCTAGAAGCACTCCTCGCAGCAGAGGGTCAGATGCCCCGCCTCAGCTTCAGCCGCGACTGGGGTAAGACACGCGCGATGGGGCCGGGCCGAATGGAACGGGTGAAACCTTGGCGAGAACCGATATCCCCCGCCGAAGGGCTCTGGTACAGAGGCTTTATCTTCCACGCTTTCGAAGAAGGCCCCGAAGGAATCTACGAGGTTGCCTTCATCCCCCCGGAGATCAAGGCTCATCTGCCGGATCTCGCTCCGGGGCCTCCCACCATCAGCATGGAACCTATCGATCCACCTCCGGCTATAAAGTCCCATGGCGACGCCTTCCTGGAGGATGCTTGCACCCTGCTGGCCTACCTCCAGAACGAGCGCGTGAAACCCGACCACGACGCCAGTTGGCCCAAGCGCCACCACGAAAACCTCCTCCAGCGTATGCATACTCCCAACGAGGAACGCCTGATGCTCCTGAAACATCTGGCCCATCAAGTGGGATGGCTGCGCTTGAGCGATTCGCGCCGCTTGCGCCCCGATCCCGAACCGGTGACCACGTGGCTCCAAAGCCCGACCAGAAAACAGCGCGGCGTGCTGCTAGAAGCTTGGCGTGACGATCCCACCTGGAATGACCTCTTCCATATCTCCACGCTCCGCCCCGAGGATACCGGCTCCTGGCACAACGACCCGCTCCTGGCCCGAAAGGCCATCCTGCGCCACCTGGAAGCGACCTATCGCACACCATCCGAGCGCGATAACGTGCTCCCATGGCACACCATCGAGGACTTCGTCGTCGCCATCAAGGAGATCGATCCCGACTTCCAGCGCCCTGACGGCGACTACACGAAGTGGTATATCCGCGAAGCCTCCGGTGAGGCTTATCTCTCCGGCTTCGAGAACTGGGAGGCTATTGAAGGGCGGCTCATCCGCTATCTGCTCACGAAACCCTTGGCCTGGCTGGGAATAATTGAGCTCTCCGCCAGCTCACCCGCTCGCTTCCGTTTAACCCAGGCAGGAGCGGCCTTCCTGAACCTGGCCGATTCGGCAAGCTCCTCCGGATCGGCACCACCGGGGCTGCTCACCCTGCGCCCGGACTTTACCGTGCTCGTGCCTCCTGGTCGAAGGTATGAGCGCTTCCAGTTAGCCCGTGTCGCCGACTGGCTGCGCACCGGCGATCCCTTTGTCTACCGCATCACTCCGGGCTCGCTATCGCGCGCGCGCCAGCAGGGCATCTCGGTAAAACGCATCCTCGAATTCCTGGAGGAGACCACCGAGGAGCCCGTACCTGACCCGATCGAAAAAGCCCTGACTCGCTGGGACATCCACGGTAGTGAGATTCGACTGGAACAATCCATCCTGCTAAGAGTCGCGAGCGAGGAGTTGATGAGCGAGATTATGGCCTCGCCTCACATTCAGCGCCTCGTCCAGGAGAAGATCGGGCCAACTCGCGCATTGATACACAAACGGGATTGGCCACGCCTGGTCAAAGCGCTGAGCGCGATGGGGCTGCTATCGGAAACAGTCGGGCTGGAAGATTCCGTGCAGTGAATTACGCCGGCGAATCATTAAAGGAAAAGCTCCGTACCGCAGTGAAAGGCGGTACGGAGCTTCATTTTCCGCGCTATAGCCCCCAACGACTAACTCGGCTAGACCTCCATCACTACCGAGCCCACAATCGGATTGCGTCTGGTCTCGCGGTAGAGGAACTGGGAGAGCGCATGTTCGATCTTCTTCTCCACCTTATCAGGCAGAGTTCCCGGATCGGCCGAGGCCGCCGAGCGAACGACATCCCGCGCCCGTGAAAGCAGATCCTCCGCCTCGGGAGCGAAGACAAAGCCCCTGGTGATGAGACGCGGATGGCCCACAGGGCGCCCCTTCCGGCGCTCGTAGCGCACAACGGCGGTCACGAAGCCGTTCTCCCCCAACGTATCCCGCTCATGCATCACGCCTGGCCCGATCTCGCCGACGTGTGTCCCATCCACGAAGACATAACCGCCGGGCACCCGCTCACCGACATTCAAGTTACCATTCTCGAAATCCAGGACATAGCCATTTTCGACCACGGCGATATTCTCCTCCGGCACGCCTAGCGCATGCGCGATTTTACCGTGCTGCTTGAGGTGACGCAGCTCACCGTGAATCGGGACTAAGTAGCGGGGACGGAGCATATTGATCAGCATCTTCTGCTCCTCCTGGCTGGCATGGCCCGAAACGTGCACCTCCGCGACGGGATCATAATAAACATCCGCTCCGCGCTGGAAGAGCCGGTTGATGACGCCGTGGATCATCTCCTCGTTGCCCGGGATAGTATGGGAGGAGAGCACCACGGTGTCCTTCTCATGAATGTGAAGGGAGTAATGCCGCCCGGTAGCCAAACGGTTCAAAACCGCCATTGGCTCACCCTGCGCACCGGTGGCCATGATGACGACCTTACGAGGGGGCAAATTACCGATCTCATCCAGGCTCACCAGCGCATCATCGGGAATTTCGAGGTAGCCCAACCGACGCGCCATCTTAGTGTTCTCGACCATACTTCTGCCGGCGACGGCGATCTTTCGACCATGCTGCATTGCCACATCCACCACCTGCTGAACGCGGGAGATCAGAGAAGCAAACGTCGCCACGATCAAGCGTCCGGGCGCCTCGCGCATGATCTGGTGGAAAGCATCGTTCAGCACAGCCTCCGACGCGGTCTTACCGGGCTGATCCGCATTGGTGCTATCGGAAAGCAAGGCCAACACGCCGCGCCCGCTAAACTCAGCCAGCTTGGCATAATCCGTCGGCCAACCATCCACCGGGGTGTGATCGAACTTGAAATCACCGCTATGGACGATCAGGCCGGCCGGCGTGGTGATTCCCAGCCCTACAGTGTCAGGGATAGAATGACAAACGTGATAGGGCTCAATGGTGAAGGGACCGATATCGAGCACATCATCAGCCTCATACGTTTCCAGATTGGTCTTATCCAACATATTATCCTGCGCCAGTCTAACTTCGATCAGGCCCCTGGTCAAACGTGTGGCGTAAACCGGTACGTTGAACTCCTTCAAAAAATGAGGCAACGCACCGATGTGATCCATGTGACCGTGCGTGATGACGATCCCACGGATAAACTCTTTCTTATTGCGCAAGTATCCCCAATCGGGGATAATGTAGTCGATTCCCAGCATATTCGACTCGGGGAACATCATACCGGCATCGACGACCAGAATATTGCGGCCATATTCTATGCTCATCATGTTCTTGCCAACTTCCCCCAGTCCGCCCAGGGGAACAATACGTAAATTTGCAGACATATCAAATTCTCCTACTGAATATAGAGCGCTTTTTAACAAAAAAGCACCTACCGACCTGCGCCTGTGGCTCGGCGGTGCGTTCATTCAATCTAGCTCATCAGTATAACAAGCATAGCACAGGCCAGTAGCACTGTCAAGCCAGGCTTGCCCCTAACCTCAACTCATAGTATCATTTAACCCAGATGCGCCTCAATTACTGTCCAGTAACTACTCAGACCCCGCTCAGAGGGGATTTGCAATCCCCGATTTCTGAATGAAGCAAGCTACTTTTGGACAAAATACTGTTCAAAAGACGCCGGGTGACACACCCGGCTTGAGCGGCTGAGTAGATACACTGTCCATACTGTTATATACCAACTTCGCTACCCTACACAATTTTTAGAGTCCCGAATTATGTCGAAAAAATTACAAAACAAATCAAATGTAGGGCAGGTTTCCATACCTGGGGATTCAGAAAGAAATAATTTACCACTCTGCTCGCTGGATTTGGCAATCCAGCGGGAGCGGCGCAGGTAGAAAATGTAGGGCAGGTTTCCATACCTGCCGCACTTGTGTAGCGTAGCAAGGATACCAACTATGATTCCACATAAACTAAGTGTTCAAGATCGAAACGACCTGACAGCTTTCCTACGCGAACTGATCCAAATCCCCAGTCCATCGACCCAGGAGGGGGCGTTAGCAGCCCGCATCGCGCAAGAGATGACGCGCTTAGGCTTCCAAGATGTACACACCGACGCCATCGGCAACGTCAGCGGGCGGATCGGCCCCAAACATGGCCCAACCCTGATGCTCAACGGTCATATGGACACAGTGCAAGTTTGCGAGCCCAAACACTGGAGCCACGATCCCTTCGGGGCCAAAATCGAAGGTGATCTACTCTACGGCCTCGGTGCATGCGACATGAAGGGCGGCCTGGCGGCTATGATATACGGAGCCAAACTCATGCACAATACCGGCTTCCCCCTAAACGGGAATATCGTGGTGGCCTGCGTGGTGCAAGAGGAGCAATGTGAGGGAGTGGGCTCGCGCGTGCTGATCGAGGAAAGCGGCATACGCCCCGAATGGGTCATCCTGGGCGAGCCGACCGACCTCAAAGTCAGTCGTGGTCAGCGCGGGCGATTGGAAATGCGCCTCACCTCCCACGGCCGCTCGGCGCATGCCGCTAATCCTCAACTGGGCGAAAACGCCATCTACATCGCTGCACGGCTGGTGTTCGGCCTGGAACTGCTGGCCGATCAGTTAGGAGAGGATGACTTCCTGGGCCACGGCACGCTGACCGTGACCGATATCTCATCCCGTTCAAGCAGCCGCAACGCGGTGCCAGATCGCTGTGAGCTGATCATCGACCGGCGGCTGACGCTGGGGGAGAATGAGATCAAAGCCCTGTCTGAAGTACAGAGAACCATCGCCCGCGAAGGCGTGAACGCCGAGGTGGAGGTAACATCCCATCAAATTTCCAGCTACACCGGCTACACCCACCAGATCCGCGAGTACTACCCGGCCTGGGTGATAGCGGAGGATCATCCTCTGGTGGTCGCCACCGTGCGCGCCGCCGAGACACATTTGAAGCAACGCCCCCAGATAAGCTGTTGGAACTTCTCGACTGAGGGTGTCTACACAGCTGGCGAGGCCAGCATCCCCACCGTCGGCTTCGGGCCGGGAAAAGACTTGCTGGCTCACACCCCCGACGAGTATGTGAGTTTGACCAACGTCTACACCGCGACCAAAATCTACGCACAGTTGGCCGCAGATCTGCTGGTAAGAGGGTGACTCAGAGAATGAGACCCCTACACATCAGGCCCCAGATCGCCCAGGCGATCAAGGAGGGCAAGCCAGTGGTGGCCCTAGAATCGGCCCTCATCACCCACGGGTTCGCTCCCCCATCCAACTTGGAGATCGCTCGCCAGATGGAGGCGACGGTGCGAGAGGAGAACGCGCTGCCAGCCACCATAGCCGTGATAAAGGGCGAACCCCGCATCGCTCTTTCCGACACAGAGCTGACAGAGTTAGCCGCCGAACGTACCGCCCGCAAGGTCAGCCTGCGCGATTTGCCCCTCGTGACCGCGCAGGGGCTCAGCGGCGGCACGACCGTCGCCGCGACCATGCACCTGGCCCATCGCGCGGGCATCCCCGTCTTCGCCACCGGCGGGATCGGCGGCGTGCACCGCGACCATCCAGAGGATGTCTCGGCCGACCTGATCGCGCTGGCCTCCATCCCCATCATAGTCGTATGCGCCGGCGCCAAGGCCATCCTCGACCTGCCGCGCACACTGGAAGTTCTGGAGACGCATGGCGTGCCTGTGCTCGGCTACGGGAGCGAAGAATTTCCCGCCTTCTACAGCCGCCGCGCATCCTACAGCCCCAGCCTGAAAGTGGACATGCGCGTCGACAGGCCGGAGGAAGTGGCCCGCATCGCGCGGGCGCGGACTGAGCTGGGGCTATCGACCGCGATCCTGGTCTGCGTCCCTGTCCCCGAGGAGGAGCAGTTGCCAGTCGCAGATGCGGAGACTGGCATCGCCCAGGCGGTGGAGGAAGCCGAGGCCGCTGGCGTGAGCGGCAAGGAACTGACCCCCTTTCTCCTCAGCCGCTTGGTCGAATTGACCGAGGGGCGAGCGCAACGGGCCAACGAAGCGCTGCTGCTCAACAATGCTCGCGTAGCGGCCCGCATCGCCCGCGAGGGCACCAACCATTCCCCCTCACCCCCGCCCTCTCCCCTGGGGGAGAGGGAGCTGGCCCGCATCGCTCATTCGCAACCTGAAACCTGAAACCTTCCTTATGCGCATTCGCTACCTCAGCTTGACCAACTTTCGCAACTACACCCGGCTGGAGCTGACTTTGCCCGAACGCCCGTTGCTCATCCACGGGGCGAACGCACAGGGCAAGACTAGCCTCCTGGAGGCGATCTACCTCCTCGCTACCGGGTCATCACCTATCGCCTCCTCAGACCGCCAGCTCATCAAGTGGCAAGCGGAGGAGGACGGGCTGCCCTATGCCCGCGTGTGGGCCGAGATCGAACGCCGCGACCGCATCATCGAGCTCGAAGTCGTGCTGGAGAAACACACGCTGAACAACGGCAACAAACGGCTCCAGAAGACCATCCGCATCGACCGCAACCGCAAAAGCCGCTCCGACTTGACCAACCAGCTTAACGTGGTGCTCTTCATGCCACAAAACGTGGATCTGGTCGCTGGCTCGCCATCCGGTCGCCGCCGCTATCTCGACGATACCCTTTGCCAGGTGGACGAGCGCTACTCCGCAGCGCTGGATCGCTACACCAAGGCACTGCGGCAGCGCAACGCCACACTGCGTCATCTGCGCGACGAGCGAGGCGACCCGGCCCAACTGGCCCCATTCGAAAAGCTATTGGCCCGCGACGGAGTCGTCATCGCCGACACGCGCCGTGCCCTGCTGGAGGCCCTCTCGCAACGCGCCCATCACATCCACCAGGAGCTCACCGGCGGCGCAGAATGGCTGAAGCTAGAGTATCAGCCCAACTTCGACCCGGCCGCGCCCCCTGTGCTGCGCTACCAGATGGGGATGGAATTATCGAAACACCACGCCCCCCTGCCCCAGGAGATCAGCTTCGAGAAACTGGTGGAGGCTTACCGGCGGGCGCTGCTGGAACGGCGGAAAGAGGAAATCGCACGCGGCGTGACAGTCTTCGGCCCCCATCGCGACGAGGTGCTGTTCATCGCTGGAAGCCCCATCCAAGGCACGCACGAAGTCGAACTGGGCTCCTACGGATCGCGGGGCCAACAGCGCACGGCTGTGCTGGCGCTCAAACTGGCGGAACTGGATTGGATGAAGCAGCAGACCAAAGAGACGCCCGTGCTGCTCTTCGACGAAGTGCTGGCCGAACTGGACAAAGCCCGTCGCGGCTACCTTCTGGAGCGTGTAGACGGCGTCGAGCAAGCGCTACTCACAGCCACCGATCCGGAGATGTTCAGCGACAAATTCCTGGAACAATCAACGCTCTGGACGGTAGAGCGGGGAATTGTTAAGGAATGATTGGGAATTATCGCAATGGTGTGCTATAATCATAAAAGGTCTTTGACAGGATTTGCAAGATTAACAGGATTTTCTGCTTACAAATCTTGTAAATCCTGTTAATCCTGTCAAAAGAGTTTTCTGGTTCATTGTACAATTTTAAGGTACTAATCCAAGGAAATAAAGGAACCTTATAGATGCGTTTCGAGCTGTGGAGGCAATGGGTCCGTCTGGCTTTCCTCCAGCCTGAGCTAGGAGACTACGTGCTCCTGGCGATTTACAGCTTGGTAGCCATAGGGATCCTGGTAAGTTATCGTCGGGATTTCTTCAACTTCACTTGGCGCGAGCTCGCCCTGTTCGTCGGGCTGTTGGCCGCCCCGCTACTCACCGAGCGGCTGCTGGTGATCCATTTCTCCCGTCCCAGCCTGCTGCCTCCCCCCAACGTTCCGGTGGAGCCATCCTCCCCATTCACACCGCTTCTGGGAACCTTGCCCATAATCGCCGCCGCCGCTTGGCTGGGCCCCGGGCCGGCCCTACTGGTGGGAATAGTGAACGGAGTCCTACGCGCCGGTACTATGAACGGCAGCCCCACCGATGCCTTCCATCTCGCATTCCTCGGCTTTATGGCCGGCTACCTCCTCCGTCAGGATTACAAAGGGAAGCTACCCCTTCTCTTGCGCCAGCCGCTAGTTGCGGTTCCAGTCACGGCCCTGTTCTCCAAACTGTTGTTGCTGCTCTCCGTGTTCGTACACGTTTCCGATTCG
>CAZANJ010000016.1:0-15828 GCA_964486415.1 uncultured Anaerolineales bacterium | reverse complement strand
GACCTTTTTCCGGCCGGAGATTACTTTGCCGTAATAATTTGCGTACATCCATGTGGAGAGTTACATGCGGTAGTCGATTTGATGGGATGGAGGCACAGGAGTCAACAGATAGACATCTACCCAGCGGTACCAGAGCACAAGATCTTCGTCGCTGTATCCCAGATCGATGCGGTTCCCCTTGATCGCGCTGCCCGTATCCCCGGCGAGCCCGATGCCATATCCGGGCACGTAGACCTTGCTATGTAGACTGATCACGTTGGGGTCGACGGCGACGATGCCATTTCGCATTTTCATACCTGTGGCAGTGCGCCCGTACCATCGATCAGATTTGTCCGTGCCGGCGGTTCCGGCGGAGTAGGATGTGGCTAGCATACGAATCTTGCGCCAGTATTCGACCGGCCCGGATGGCGTGTCGAGGGTTCGTACTACAATCTTCGTCCCATATCCCATGATCTTCGTAGTGGGAGGCACGGCGACGTATTCATCTTCGACCATCCTTTTGACTTCGTGGCCGTTTTCGTAGCGCACTCGAATACGCCGTTCGAGAATGCCAGGCGATCCTTCTTGCATCAGACCCTGATGGTCGATTTCCACATCTGGGTTAGGCTGCCATATGGAATCGAAGGGAATTGGATCTTGTTCTATGAGGAAGCGTTCCTTAACGCGCACGATTTGGATGGGTTGGTCTTCGTGTAGTGAAGTGGTGGGGGGAGGGATAGTGTAATCTTGACCGGCGAGCACTATGCCCAGGTCGGCCAGTACGTCGCCAACATATTCGCGGTGAGTGCGCGTGCGGATGCTTCGCCCATCGACTTGCATTTCTACCGGCTTCGAGCGTTTCACGTAGACGTGCATCCTGGGCGAGAGGCGTTCTCCTAAACCGGGCCGGACGTGGTCGGCGAGGTGGATCGTCATCCCGGCTTGGCGTAGAGCTTCTCCCACGGTAGCAGCGCTGGTGTATAGCTGAGTAGCTTGACCTTCTTCGTGTAGGGTGTAGGGGATAGCGCGGTGGACGATAATATATGCCAGATCGGATTGTGATTCTTTCCCTGTCTTCGTCGATGGACTCTTTGACAGTGCGCCGGATATTTCCACCTCATCGTGGGGACCTAGATTAACGCTTGTTTCTTTCAGTATGTCATAGATCGATGTGGAGTGTGTTCGGAGTTGTATCTCCCGCCCGTCTGTGATGACGTGCACCGTGTGGGCTCGTTGTATTTGTATAGTCAGCCCGGGCTTGATCTCCGTCTCCGGTTTGGGTAGTACTATATCCTCTGCATGGAGGTTGAGGTCAAGGCCGGTCAGCAGCGCTCCAACGGTCTCTTGATGGGTGTATAGGCGTTGTACTTGTCCATCCACAATCAGCGTGACGGGTGTCATTGCTTTCTGGTAGCCGAAAGCCAACGCCCCGATGACTAGGCTCAATGCCACAATTGCTTTGAGCCCATCAAGCAAGGAACTGCGTTTAAGTGGAATAACGGCGCTTATCTCCATGGCTTATCGATGTAATTATCCTTGATGCGAATCGGGTCTCTAGGATTTCGCGGGGTTTTGCTCTAAGGGGATTGCGTGCAACCTTTGGTTGCCGATCCCCGCATTTTGTGGCACAGCGTCACTTTGTCCCTAAATGTGGCTCGGATTGCCAAATCCGAGCCGAGCACGGCTGACGCCACGCGAAATCCCAAAGAGCCTGCGAATCAACTAAGAAACATAAAGGGAGAGGCAGCTAAGGTGTCTCTCCCTTTTTGGCGATATAAAGTGGCCGTGCATCCCCCTTCGAGTCAACCCCTTCGACTTACCATGGCCAATCTGCTCCGACCAGGCACTCCTGCGGCGCCCGAAAGTGTACTCCTTACCGCTGCTTCCTCCCGGACCTGACGGGGTTCAGAGGCTCTCGCCGCGCAGGACCCAATCTTCAACACAGTTTGACGATGGCAGTCTCGAGTGAGTTGCCCCTCAAGAGGGCCTTCGACCCCGCTATGGCGGTTTGCGGGTACAGGGCACCGCCAGCTCCCCGTCTAGCACGACCATCCCCCATGCTACCGCATAGGGGGTAAAATGTCAAATTATGATAACTTTTCAGTCTCGTCGCCTCGGTCAAGCCAAGGTTATTACCTGGACGACTTTTGCATCCTCGATCTCCACCAATCGATCTCCTCTAGCTGCACGACTCGTGACTGCAATCGACCCCAGGTCCGATACGTGTTGCCGCCGCCCATCTCCCAGGTAAACTTCCAAATCGTATCCTGCTTTTCCCAGCGCTACGTCGCCGACCTTGCCGCCGGATTTGGTCTCCCGCAGACACTGAACGCCCTGGGTGTTTCTACCCTGTAAGGAGAATTCGGCCAGCGGTACGCGGTGTGCATAGCCGGTCTCGGAGACGACCACCACTTGCCATTGATCCTCTTCGGTAGTACCGTTAGGCGCCAGCATTCCCCCTAGCACGCTATCGCCTCGCTTGAGCGAGATGCCGATGACGCCGCCTGCGGTATCCGTCTTCTGGGGGTTGATTTCGTCGCCGTCTAACCGCAGCAACTGCCCTTCCTTGGTGTAGAAGATCACGTGTGTACCTTCAGCAACCACGTCACCGAACAGCAACTCATCTCCTTCATCCAGCCCGATCACCGGCCCCCACTCTCGTTCCAGCAAAGACAGATCGGTCACAGCGGTGCGTTTGACCTTGCCCCTCATCGTGCCCAGCAGTAGATAGGTCTCCGGTTGGGGGATGGCGATGCCAATGATTCGCTCTCCACTCTTGGCATCAAGGCCCAGTCTCTCCGGTGTAGCATCTTCGAGGATAAACCCGACTTCACTCTTCCATCCGCGCCCGGTATTGGTGAGCAGGAGCACCTTTGAGTCCGGCTCCGCCTGCACGTGGGCAAAGTGGACGCTCCGCGCGGCCCGTGAAGTCAGACCATCGCTGGGACGATAGGAGAAGCTGGACGCATCACAGCGCTCCACTCCATCGGGGGTCAGCACTAATACCTGCTTTTCCTTAGGA
Organism: uncultured Anaerolineales bacterium; assembly: GCA_964486415.1. GTDB lineage: Bacteria > Chloroflexota > Anaerolineae > B4-G1 > B4-G1 > CAZANJ01. The sequence goes on along the minus strand of CAZANJ010000016.1, from coordinate 12,827 downwards.
GCTACCAGGTCGGAGCCTGTCATAACTGTTGTGCCAGCCGCTCGCTCCTCGCTATCGACGATCACTGTGCGACGTGGAATGGCGAATTGCTCCTCGATCTCCTGAGTTTCGTCGATGATCAACTCCAGTCGCCGCTTCTCGGAGGCCAGGATGTCCTCCAGGTACTCAATGCGCTTTCGAAGCTCCCGTCCCTCTTCTTGCAGCCGAGTACGTCCCAGGCGAGCCAGTTGTTGAAGCTGCGTGTGTAGGATGGCGTTGGCTTGCTCTTTGCTGAAACCAAACTTCCGCTTCAGGTTGTTACGGGCCGTACGCGGTTCCCGCGAGCGCCGGATGGTCTCGATCACCTCATCGAGCACGTCCAGCGCCGACAGCAGCCCCTCGACTATGTGCAATCGGGCCTGACGCTTCTCCAATTCGAAGCGGCTGCGCCGTTCGATCACTTCCAGCCGATGCTTCACAAAATGGGTCAACAGGTCGAGCAGTGAGAGGTAAGTCGGCCGTCCATCGTCGTCGTTGGCAAGGGGAACGAGTGCCAGGTTGATCACGCCGAACGTCTCGCGCAACTGCGAGTACTTCAAAACCTGATCCAGAACGTCATTTGGGTCGGCAGTGCGGGAGACCTCAATCAACATGCGCATGCCAGTGTAATCCGATTCATCGCGCAGGTCGGTCACGCCGGTGACGCGGCCCTTCTGGATCTCCTTGGCGATCTTTTCCATCACCGTGTTCTTCTGCACGTTGTAGGGTAGCTCGGTGACCACGATGTTGGATTTGTTGCCGCCGATGTCCTCAATTAAAACCCGTGCTTGGGTCACGATGCGCCCGCGTCCGGTCTCGTAGGCCTCGTAAACGGTGTCGATCAGGCCATCGCCTCGATCTCTGTAACGATAGAGGATGCCCCCGGTGGGAAAATCCGGGCCCGGTATGTATTGTAGCAAGTCATCCGTTGTGATCTCGTCGCGTCGATCCCAGTTCTGTGCCACGTAGATCACCGCCCCGCAGACCTCGCCCAGATTGTGCGGCGGCATATTGGTGGACATGCCGACCGCGATGCCGGCCGAGCCATTGACCAGCAGATTCGGGAAGACGGTGGGCAGCACGGTTGGCTCCTGGAGCGATCCATCGAAGTTATCGGCCCAGTTCACCGTGTCCATTTTCAGATCCCGGAGCATAGTCTCGGCGACGGCGGTCAGGCGGGCCTCGGTGTAACGCATCGCCGCCGGGCTGTCGCCATCAATCGAGCCGAAGTTCCCCTGTCCATCCACCAGCGGCATCTCCATCGAGAAGTCCTGTGCCATGCGCACGAGCGTGTGGTAGACCGAGGTGTCGCCGTGGGGATGGTACTTTCCCAGCACTTCGCCCACGATGCGGGCGGACTTCTTGTGTGGATGTTCGGAATCCAGTCCTAGATCGTGCATGGCGTAGAGAATGCGCCGCTGCACCGGTTTGAGTCCATCGCGCACGTCAGGCAGCGCCCGGTCAGTGATCGTGGCGCGGGCATAGCCCATATAGGCTTCCGTCATATCGCTGGCCAGGTCGATGGTCTCGACCGGCGCGACCATAGTTGTAGCTTCGCTGTCAGTCATCCTCTTGCTGATCCTCTCCTGTTTCCAATGCTCGCTGTGTCATTCTCCGTTTTCGTCCAACATCATCCCGTCGCCCCAGTAGCGCATCAGCCGCTCGCGCCTCTTCCGCGCCCCGCTGCCCATCCACAGCGCGAAGGCCGCGTTAGCCGCGTGAACGTCGCTGGCCTTCACCTGGGCCATCTGGTCGTTCAGCGCCGGGTTGTCGCCGTCGGCCACGGTGAAAACTGTCTGGCGTAGCTGATCCGGGTTCATCTCGCCCAGGCCCTTGTAGCGCTGGATAGTCACGCCTCGCATTCCGCCCCAACCCTCAAGAGTACGATCGCGCTCGGCATTGGTATAGGCATAGGTGCTGTTTTTCCCTTTGCGCAGCAGGTAAAGCGGCGCTTGAGCGACATAAAGCCGTCCCTCCTCGACCATCGGGCGCATCAGCCGCCAGAAGAGTGTGTAGAGCAAGGTCTTGATGTGATCGCCGTCCACATCGGCGTCGACCAGAATGGCCACGCGCCCGTAGCGCATGTCCTCGACGCTGAAATCGCTCCCCACACCGGCACCCAGCGCGGCCACAACCGCCTTGATCTCCCGGTTGCTGAGCGAACGATCCAGGCGCTTGCGCTCGACGTTGAGGATCTTACCGCGCAGTGGGAGGATGGCGTGGTAGCGCCGGTCACGTGCTTGTTTGCACGAACCGCCGGCGCTGTCGCCCTCGACGATGTAGAGCGTGGTGTGCTCGATGGGAGTGCCTTTGGCTACATCGGCCAGCTTGCCCGGCAGCTCATCCACCTCCAGGGCCGATTTGCGCATCACCAATTTTCGCGCCTTGGCCGCCGCCCGCCGTGCCCGCGAGGCCGCCAGGCAACGCTGCACGATGCTCTTGCCCAGGGAAATCCTCTTGCGCAGATAGCTCAGCATGCCCTCGTAGATGATGGAGTAAGCCTGTCCCCGGATCTGATCGACGCCCAGTTGGGTCTTCGTCTGGCTGGTGAACTGCGGATCGTGCATGCGCACGCTGAGCACCGCCGTTAGCCCCGCCCGGGTATCCCTTCCCGTGATCTCATCCCCTTTTTTGAGCAATCCCCGCCGCTCATCGGCGAAGACGTTGATGGCCTTCGTCAGCCCGGCCATCAGCCCCGAAACGTGGCCGCCACCGTCGGGCGTGGGGATGGTGTTCACGAAGGAGACGATTTCGGGATAGTCGCCATCGTGCCATTGGAATACCGCCTCGACCTGCGTGCCATCCTCGGTCGTGCCATTCAACTCAATGGGCGGGTGAATGACTTTTCGATCTCTGTTGAGGTACTCGACATACTCCACCAGGCCGCCTGCGTAGCGATACTCCCGCTCGCGTCCTTTCCCGCGCTCGTCCACAACGCGCGTGGTCAACCCGGGCACCAGGAAGGCCACCATCTGCAGACGCCGCGCCAACGTGGCGAAATCAAACTCCACTTCGTCCAGAAAATCAGGGTTGGGTTTGAACTCCACCGCCGTGCCGGTGCCGATAGAGCGATCCCCGTTCTGCCGAACCGCTGTCACCTCCCCGCGCATGCCGACCTCGCCCACGGTCTCCTCGGTGTGCGGGTTTATAATATTCACCGGCGTGACCGGCAGGCCATGTTCGTGACGCTGGCGATAGAGCACCCCGTCGCGGCGCACCGTCACTTCCAACCAGGTGGAAAGCGCGTTGGTGGCCTTGATACCCACGCCGTGCAGACCGCCGGAGGTGGAATAGCTCCCCTCGTCGAACTTGCCGCCGGAGTGGAGTGTGGTGAAGGCCAGCTCCATCGTGGGTTTATCTTTTTCGGGATGGATGCCCACCGGGATGCCGCGCCCATCGTCCGCGACCTCAATGCTGCCGTCGGGGTGAATGGACACACAGATACAGTCGCAGTGCCCCATCAGCGCCTCGTCCACTGCGTTGTCGATCACCTCGATGGCCAGATGGTGCAGCGCCGTCATGCCCCGCCCGCCGACGTACATCCCCGGTCGGCGCTGGATGTTTTCTGGATAGTCCAGAACTTTGATGTCTTCTTCAGTATATGCTTGATATTTTTGCTTAGCCATTCTGCAAGAGCCTCCGCCCAACTAAGACCAATTGACATCGGTCCACTACAAACGATTTCAAATATAGCACATTTGTTCTATCAAGTCAAGCTCAATTTCCTTCACCGACGCCGCTTCGCCAGTTCAGCCTTGACATCCGCCAGTGACAAGCCACGATACGCCAGCAGCACCAGCAAATGATAGGCCAGATCGGCCATCTCCGCGACAAGGCGTTCATTTCCCTGTCCCTTGGCTGCCAGGATGACTTCCATCGCTTCCTCGCCGATCTTCTTGAGTATTTCGTCCTCCCCCGCATCCAGCAGCTTGACGGTGTAGGAGCCGGGCGGGCGATTCTTCTGGCGGTCAAGGATGACGTTGAAGAGGACGCGGAGAATATCCGCTGGCTCCTCGTGCCTTTCCGGTAGGGAGGGCGTGAAAGGAAACTCCAGCCGCCGATAAAAACAGGAGCGCTCGCCGGTGTGGCAGGCGGGGCCTTCGGGATCGACTTTCAGGAGCAGCGTGTCGGCGTCGCAGTCCACGAGAATCTCGCGCACGTTCATGAAGTTGCCCGACGTAGCTCCCTTGTGCCATAGCTCCTGCCGACTGCGGCTCCAGAAATGGGCCTGACCGGTCTCATGCGTGAGCCGCAACGCTTCCGCGTTCATCCAGGCCACCATCAGCACATCGCCGCTCGCTTCATCCTGCACTATTGCCGGAACCAGGCCCCGCTGGTCAAATTTTACAGTTCTCCCCGTTGCTTCTTCCGCCCGTTCACTCATTTGCTATTCCATCCTCCTGACCGGAATTTCCCGTTCCGCCAGATATGCCTTTACTTCGCCGATGCTCAACACTCGGTCGTGGAAAAGTGAAGCGGCCAGCGCGGCATCCGCCTTGCCCTCGGTGAGCGCTTCGGCGAAGTGGGCCAGCTTCCCGGCGCCCCCGCTGGCGATGACGGGCACCGATACTGCCTCGGCGACGGCGCGAGTCAGCTCCAGGTCGTAGCCGGCCAGCGTGCCATCGGCGTCCATGCTGGTCAGCAGGATCTCGCCAGCCCCATGCTCGACCGCCTCCACCGCCCAATTGAGCGCGTCCAGCCCGGTCGGAGTGCGCCCTCCGCTGACATACACTTCCCAGCGCGGCGGATCATGGGCGATGCGCTTGGCGTCGATGGCGACCACGATACACTGGCTGCCGAAGCGCTCGGCGGAAGCGGTGAGCAGCGTTGGATCGCGGACCGCTGCGGTGTTGATGCTCACCTTGTCGGCTCCGGCCAGAAGCAGCTTGCGCACATCATCGACGCTGCGCACGCCGCCGCCGACGGTGAAGGGCATGAAGACCTCGACCGCCACCTGTCGCACTATCTCGACCGTCGTGGCATGACCTTCGGGCGTGGCGGAGATGTCGAGGAAGACCAGTTCGTCGGCCCCCTTGGCATCGTAGAGGCGGGCGTTCTCCACGGGATCGCCGGCGTCGCGCAGGTTGACGAAGTTGACGCCCTTGACTACGCGCCCGTCTTTCACGTCCAGGCAAGGGATGATGCGTTTGGCTAGCACGTTTCCTCCTCTTCTGATCTTCCTACTCCTAAAGCCTCTTCTAGCGCCACTTGCCCCTCGTAGAGCGCTTTCCCGATGATGACGCCGCTTAGCCCGGCCTCGTGGGTCTGCTCCACGTCCTCCAGGCTCGCCACGCCGCCGGAGGCGATGACGTTCAGCCCCGTCTCCCGTGCCAGTTTCACCGTTGCCTCCAGGTTGAGGCCGCGCCTCATTCCATCACGGGCCACATCGGTGAAAATGAGCCAGCGAATGCCCTTATCGGCCCAGCCTTGCGCCAGATCGAGCGCCGTGATCTCGGCTTCATGCTGCCAGCCGTGCGTCTGCGCCTTACCGGCGCGGGCGTCGATGCCGATCGCCACGCGCTCCGGCCCGAAGTTCTCCAGCGCGGCCTCGACCAGCGCCGGATCTTTCACCGCCGCTGTGCCGAGCACCACGCGGCTCACACCCAGTTCCAGCACCCGTCGGATGGACGCTAGGTCGCGCAATCCGCCGCCGAACTGGATGCGCAATTCTTCGACAGGCTCAGAAGGCCGCCCGGGCGTGTTTTTCAGGATGCGCTCCAGCGCGGCCAGATTCTGGTGACCGCCCTCGCCGAGGGCCCCATCCAGGTTCACCACGTGGAGCCACTTGGCGCCAGCCTCTTGCCAACGGCGCGCTATTTGCAGCGGATCTTCGGCGTACTGTGTCTCCCGGCCCGGATCACCTTGTTTCAGCCGCACCACTCGTCCGTGCCGCAGATCGATGGCCGGATAGACGTTCCATGTGCCCGTCTTTACTTCTCCAACTTTTTCCACGAAGTTTCGCAAAATGTGTAGTCCCACACGCTGGCTCTTTTCCGGGTGGAATTGGACGCCATAGACCTGACCGCGCCTCACGACCGAGGCGAACGGCCCGCCGTAGTTGGTGACGGCCAACGTGTGCTCGGCTTGGGCCTGGCAATAATAAGCGTGGTTGAAATAGGCCCATGAACCGCGCGGCAGATCGTGGAGCAGCGGATTTTCCACGAGCGGCTCGATCTGATTCCATCCGGTGTGTGGAATTTTTAGCCCGGCCGCGGTGAGAGCATCGGGGAAGCGCACCACACGCCCCGGCAGGAGGTCCAGGCCGGCGTGATTTCCCATCTCCAGCCCTTCCTCGAACAGCACTTGCATGCCGACGCAGATGCCCAGCAGCGGCTTGCCCTGCTCGACCGCTTGCAGCAGCGGCTCGATCATCCCGGCGCGCCGCAGGCCGGACATACAATCGCCAAAGGCACCTACTCCCGGCAATACAATTTTCTCGGCCTCGGCGATGGGCGCAGGATCGCGCGTCAACTTTACCTCAGCCCCGACAGTCTCCAGCGCTTTATGCACCGAGCGGACATTTCCCGCTCCATAGTCAAGCAATACAATCATTGTTTATCCTCCAGACTTCATCTCCTCGGCAATGATACCACAATTGCTGATTTGTAACAAAGCCCTGGACTGTGTATAATCGTTATGTATGACGCCGAGCGTGGAAGCTCGGATTTTGGCCCCTAAATACCTGGGGTTTTCCAGTAAACTGTCATCAGAATTCGGAAGTCTCAAAAAGCCCATTGCCCGGCGGATCTCGGCGCTTTAGCGAACTAAGCTTCCCTTCGAGATACTCAGTGAAAGACTTCCGAATTCTAAAGTGGAAAACTCCTGTAAATATCCAGAAATCAGGAGGTAATGTGAATCTCAGCGGTTTTCTAGAAATGGTAATTCCTTTTTTGGCTAACCTTGTCGCAGCGATCATCATCTTTGTGGCCTCCCTGTTTCTCTCCAGGTTGGCGTCTCAATGGGCGGAGAAAAGCGCTAAGGAAAAGATCAAGGATCCCGAAATTACGCGCTTGCTTTCCCGACTGGCGCGTTGGAGTGTGATCGTTCTGGGCACGCTGACCGCGCTCGAACAGGTCAACTTCGACGTGACCAGTTTCCTGGCCGGTTTGGGCATTGCGGGTATAACCGTAGGCTTCGCTCTGCAGGATATCGCTCGCAACTTCGTCGCCGGGATATTGGTGTTGATTCGGCAACCCTTCGAGATCGGGGACGCCGTCGAGGTGGCGGGGCATTCGGGTACGGTCATGGATGTCAATCTTCGGGATACTGAGATTAAGACCTGGGATGGGGTGATGGAAATCTTGCCCAACATTGACGTCTTCAGCAATCCCATCGTCAATTACTCCAGGTTGCCCGACCGCCGGCGCACTATCCAGATCGGGCTCGGCTACGGGCAGGATGTGGACCGATCCAAGGAGGTTTTCTTGCAAGCGCTGCGCTCTGTGGATGGCGTGCTGGAGGAGCCAGCGCCCACGATCCTGGCGGAGGAGCTGGGCAATTCGGCCATCAGCCTCGCGGCCCGATTCTGGGTGAATCAGAAGACACACGGTTTGTTCCAGACCCACTCGCGGGCGGTGCAAGCGATCAACACGGCGGCGGAGGGAGAGGGAATCGATCTGCCTTACCCCATACAGACGGTGCGCGTGGAGGGCGGTTGGCCGCAAGTCGGCGAGTAGTAGTCTCTCACGTAATTTTTGGGTAAAGCGAGATTGTTACTGGATCGGGATTTCCCCCCCTCACCCTGGCCCTCTCCCTCTGGGGGAGAGTGAATCGCGTCCCCTCTCCCTCAGAGGGAGAGGGTTAGGGTGAGGGTGAAAAGAACTAGATGGAGGGCAAGATGCAGTCTATCAAGGACATCTTCTGGAACAGTGAAGAGCGACGCGTGCGCGCTCTGTGGCGGCTGATGGGCCAATTGCTCATGTTTGCCATACTTATGTTCGTACTTATGGCCGGCCTTGGTTTTGTAGCGGTCGGAATGCTGATGACCCGGTCAGGCCCGGAGAGCATCAGCTCGCAAGCGGTGCAGCAGATGATCAACGAAATGCCACTGCTGATGACGCTATCTATGCTGACGATGGGGTTGGCTCTCACGATCAGCGTCTGGCTGGCAGGGCGCTTCCTCGACCGGCGCCCCTTCGCCGATTTTGGATTCCGGTTCGGTAAGGACTGGTGGCTCGACTTCGGCTTCGGGCTGTTCCAGGGCGCTTTCTTGATGCTCCTGGTCTTCCTGGCGGAGCTCGCCTTGGGCTGGGTGAGCGTCGAGGGGTTTTTCGTAACCCGTGACCACAGCGCGAGCTTCCTGGTCGCCCTTATCCCCCCGTTGCTGATTTTCCTGGCGGTCGGGTTTTACGAGGAGCTATTCAGTCGCGGTTACCAGCTCCAAAACATAGCGGAGGGGCTGAACTGGGACACGATTGGGCCCCGTGGCTCCATTGTGATCGCGCTGCTGCTTTCCTCGGTTGTGTTCGGCCTAATGCACGCGGGCAACCCCAACGCCAGCGCTATCAGCACCGTCAATCTCGTCATCGCTGGATTCCAACTGGCGCTGGGATACCTCCTGACCGGCGAGCTGGCGATTCCAATCGGGCTGCACATCACCTGGAACTTTTTCCAGGGGAATGTGTTCGGTTTCCCCGTCAGCGGTACCGATTTCCGCTCGGCCACCTTCATAAGCGTCCGGCAGGGTGGCCCCGATCTGTGGACGGGAGGCGCTTTCGGCCCAGAGGCGGGCATCATCGGGCTGATCGCTATGGGGCTGGGGATACTGATGACCGTGGCGTGGGTGCGCTGGCGTTATGGGCAGGTCGAGCTGCACACTCCATTGGCCGAAGCGCCGGAACGCCCATCTGAGGAAGTCGTCCCTGTGTAGGTGGCCCGTCCTGTGGTTGGAGGGAGGCTTCTTCGCTGTGTAATCTTTCCTGAGTGTGCCATTCATGGTACAATGTAATGTCGTGATGGAAGATAGAAGAAAAGAGAGAACCTCCCCGAAAGGCGTGATCGGTTGCTTATCAGCCGGGTTTGAGTTATTGAGTAGAAACCTCGGTCTGATAATACTCCCCGTTCTGCTTGACTTGCTACTGTGGTGGGGGCCGCGAATTTCGATAGCTCCACTCCTGAAAAGCTGGGGAAGTATAATTGCAACCCAGTCTTCTGTAACGTCGGATGCGATGCTCCAGGTCGATCAAGTGGTGGAGGTTTTGGAGCTGATCGGTGAGCAATTTAACTTGCTTTCCCTCCTCGGCGGTCTGCCCCTGCTACAAGTGCCCAGTTTACTCGTCCAACGTGCTCCAGGTGGAATCTCACCTTTGGGGGAGCCGATTGTTTTTTCGATTGCGAATATCTTGGCTCTGGCGCCATGGTGGGCTGGGCTTGTTTTGTTTGGCCTGCTTATAGGCGCCTGGTACCTCAACGGTCTGGCCCAAAGGGTCTGCTCCATACCATCACCAGCGGTGGAGAAAATAAAGGAGACCGCCAATGTGGATGACGAGATGGAGAGGTTGTTCCGCGCCTTCATGTTCGGCGTCGTCCTGTTGATAGGTGTGACTGTAGTGGTCTTCATTTGGCTTTTGATGGTCGCTTTGGCGGCAGTCGTCGCGCAAATGCTCGGCACTTTGGTCTGGTTAGCCGGTGGGGGACTGATCGGCTATGCTGTGCTCCATCTGATGTTTGTGCCGTCTAGTCTGTTGTTGGGTGGTCGTAGCTTGCTGCGTGCGATGTGGGAGAGTATGGTTTTGACTCACTCACAGCTTTCTTCTGTGCTGGGGCTGGTGTTGGTAGCGGTGGTGATCTACGAGGGTCTGGGATTTGCCTGGTCCCTTCCGGGCGGTGATTCTTGGACTTTGTTGATCGGCATTGTGGGAAACGCCGCCATTGCTACCGGCTTGACAGTGGGGGTTTTTGTTTTCTATCGGGAGCAGATGGCACATTTGTTGAGACAGGCTGAGTAGATAACAGGAGTTTTATACTTGAGAATTCGGAAGTCTCCCGCTGATTATCTCGAAGGGAAGCTTAGCTCTCTATAGTGCCAAGTTCCGTTGTGCAATGAGCTTTTTAAGACTTCCGAATTCTGATGACAGGGGTGCGGCAGGTATGGAAACCTGCCCTACATAAACTAGGGGCGGGACTCCGTGCCCGCCCGCTGTATGTGGTAGGATTTGAGGGTAGGAATGGCGAATAAAAGAGTTTTGAACCAGGTGGGACGTTACGAAGCTGACGACGTGCAGGTGCTGGAGGGATTGGAGGCAGTCCGTCGCCGGCCCGGTATGTATGTCGGTGGCACCGATACCAGGGCTTTGCACCACTTGGTGTATGAGGTAGTTGATAATGCTATCGACGAGGCATTGGCCGGTGTCTGTGACCGAATCGAGATCATCATCCATCCCGATTCCTCCGTCACGGTGGCGGACAACGGGCGTGGCATACCAACCGCCGTGCATGCGGAGAAGAATATCTCCGCGCTGGAGTTGGTGATGACGACCTTGCACGCTGGCGCCAAGTTCGGCGGCGGCGGATATAAGGTCTCCGGTGGGCTGCACGGCGTGGGTGTTTCGGCGGTCAATGCCCTCTCCGAGTGGATGGAGGTCGTGATCGATAACCCGCGCGATGGACATCGTTATCGTCAACGTTACGAGAAGGGCATTTCTGTCACGCCGGTGGAGAGGATCGGTGAGGCGCGGGGACAAGGCACCCACGTCACTTATCGTTTCGATCCTACAATTTTCCACGAAGTGGATTATGTCTTCGATACATTGGTACAGCGAATGCGGGAGACCGCTTTCGTCACCGGCGGGGTCACCATCAAACTGGTGGACGAGCGGGATATGCTTTGCGTCTGTCCCGGTCGAGGCACTTTCCCTCGGCAGATGACGTTTTACTTTGAGGGCGGAATCGCTTCCTTCGTGCGCTACCTAAATCGTAGCCGCAAGGTGCTACACGATGAGGTGATCTACGCTCAGCGAGAGCCTAAGAGTCAAAACGGCGGCGTGGGCGTCGAGGTAGCGCTCCAGTATACCGATTCCTATGCCCAATCGGTCTATGCTTTCGCCAACACGATTCATACTATGGACGGCGGCACGCACCTGACCGGGCTCCGCTCTGGCCTGACCCGCACCGTCAATGATTACGCACGCAAGGCCGGGTTGCTGCGCGATAAAGACCCCAATTTTTCCGGCGATGATGTGCGAGAGGGATTGACCGCCATCGTCAGCGTCAAGCATCCCGATCCGCAGTTCGAGAGCCAGACGAAGGTCAAGCTAATGAACGCCGAGGTGAGAGGACTGGTGGAGTCGGTGGTTGTCTCTGCCCTTTCAGAATTCCTGGAACGGGATTCGAGCGCCTCGCGCCAGATCGTACGCAAATGTCTTACCTCTTTCCGCGCGCGAGCGGCGGCCCGCAAGGCGCGTGACCTGGTCATTCGCAAGAGCACACTGGAGAGCCTTACGCTTCCGGGCAAGCTGGCCGATTGCTCCAATCGTGATCCCAATACGAGCGAGATTTTCATCGTCGAGGGCGACAGTGCAGGCGGTTCGGCAAAGCAAGGGCGCGATCGGCATTTCCAGGCCATCCTCCCGCTGCGAGGTAAGATCCTCAACACAGAGCGAGCGGGGCTGAACAAAATCTTGAATAACAAGGAAGTGCGTGCTCTCATATCCGCGCTGGGCTGCGGCATCGGCGACGAGTTCGATCTGGAGAACTTGCGTTACAACCGCGTCATCTTCCTGATGGACGCTGACATCGACGGCGCACACATCCGCACCTTGCTTCTCACTTTCTTCTTCCGCTATATGCAGCCCCTCATCGAAAGTGGCCATCTCTACATCGCTCAACCGCCCCTCTATCGTATCAAGGCCGGGCGGGATGAGCGTTACGTCTACTCGGAGGCGGAGCGGCGAACTTTCCTGCGCGAACTGGATGGCCGAAAGGCATCGCTCCAGCGCTACAAGGGCTTGGGTGAGATGAACCCGGAGCAGTTATGGGAGACGACGATGAACCCGGAGAACCGTATCCTCCTGCAGGTCAACATCGAGGACGCCGCCGAGGCCGACCGGACGTTCAGCATGCTGATGGGCTCCAGCGTGCCCCCGCGCCGCCGTTTCATCCAGACCCACGCCAAAGAGGTGCGCAACCTGGATGTATAGTTGCGGTTTGCAACCTGCAACTTGCAATCTGCAATCTGCAACCTACACCAGTGCGCCGATTGTGAGAAGTAATGAGGACGCCAGCATGTAGAGCGAAGCGCCTTTGAAGAGCAGCCAGTTGCGTCGCTCGGAGGGTGCTGTCAGTTGAAGCGTTGCCAGCGCGATCATCCCCAGGCTCATTCCCCCCCCAAAAAAAATCCCAACGCTATCGGATGGACTCTCAGAAGCAGTGCGCTATTTAGGGATTTGGAAATAAATAACCTACCTGCGTCGCTTCCGCCGGATTGCCAAATCTGGCGGGTTTAGCTCTGGATCTGACGATCCAGAGCGAGCAGAGTGGATAAATTATTTCTTTCTGAATCCTCCGGCAATGGGCGGTCGGCGGTGCGTTCCATCTGCCCATCGATCCCACGATAGATGTCCTCCTACTGGTGTAACTTTCTTTCAACCGTTCAAGTATAATCGAAGCCGGCTCTCCTCAAATTTGTGGGGTAAACATCCCAACCCCGCTCTAAGGGGACGTGCCGTCCCCGTCTATGGGCCAGCGATCTCAAATCCCAGATATGGGACGCGGACGGCACGTCCGCTTTGAGCACCCCACTAATCTGAGTAGAGCCTCGAAGCCTCGGCTGGGAGCAAATTTAGGTGCAACGCATTTCATAGGTGCGTTGC
>CAZANJ010000015.1:7029-16141 GCA_964486415.1 uncultured Anaerolineales bacterium | reverse complement strand
GCCACAGAAAGCCTCTGGTGGCCTCTGGAGGGCCTTGGAATCGCTTCGAATCCCCAGAACAGACAAAACTTGTAAGCTTTTGATTTTCACGTTATCATCTGGGGCATTGACAAGCTTATGAAGAAGGGAAAGGAATTTGTCGAGACAACGTGGGTGCATCTTGCTGATATTCATCAGCGTCCTGGCCGTTCTAGGCGTGGTCGGCGTTGGCTTTTGGAGAAGATATCGTGGTCAGTTTGTGGCCGCTCCACTGCCGGATTTTCCCCCCACGCAGCTTTACACGCCATGGCCAACGCCGCAGTTCACCCACACGTTTGATTTTCCTTTACTGCCGGCCCACGAATACGGCCCATACGTTCGCGGCGATAACAGTTTGTTGACAGTCGATACTCGTTATGGGGCGCAAAATCCCGCACTTGGAATCCGCTCTAATTGTTTCCGCGATGCCAAGGGAAATGCCATTCCCTTCAGCAAGCTTTACCACGCTGGGGTGGATCTTTTCGGGATAGACGATGCAGGACAAGCAGTCTGTGGGAAGGCGAAACACGCACCAGTTCACGCCGTGGCGGATGGGGTGATCTTATCGATGTTGAACGCCGGGGCCGAGGGGCAAATCATCATCATCGAGCACCTGCTGACCGAGAAAGATAAAGTCTACTCAGTCTACTGGCACGTGAGCCATCCGCAGGTGCAGGCTGGACAGCCGGTTGATCGTGGACAGGTGATAGCCGTCATCCACGATATGGGGTGCAATAGCCATCTCCATTGGGAGATGCGCACTTTCCGCGATGGGACTACACTGTTTCCCAAGGGCACCGCTGGGGAACGGGGCTCCTGCAACGGTCATATCGCGGGCGTGGGTTACACGTGGGATGATGACCCTTCCCGCGCTCGCCCAGATTTTTACGGTTACTTAGATCCGATGGCCTTTGTCGAAGCACACTAAAGCATAACCCCATTCCACGAGCTTCGGCAGCGGGTGAGAATCTCTGCTTCGTAGGTTAGGGTTGACAATTGACATGAACATGTGGTATAGTAACGTCCGATATCCGAAAAAAGTAACGGAAAGGCAAACTAGATCTAATGAATTTGCTATGTTTCTCAGTAGCTGGGTAGATTATGGTTCTAGATCGAGACAATGGTACAGTAGAATTCGAGGAAATAGAAGGCAAAGAATACCTGCAAGCCAAAGCTGCTGAGCAGGGGTTCATCACATATGAAGAAATTTTGACGGCTTTTCCCGAAGCCGAAGATAGCCTGGAGGAAATCGAAAGCATCTTGTTCTCCTTGGTGGAAGACGGAGTTAAAATAGGCCGACCAGATGACGACGAGTTAGAGACCTCTGAAGAACCTGAAGAGAACGATCCGTCGTTTGAGGAGGAACCCTACCTGAGCGCAGTCAGAGTCGATGATACCATCGGCCTCTACCTCAAAGAGATTGGCAAAGTGCCCCTCCTGACAGCGGAGGAGGAGATCGAACTGGCCAAGCGCATGGAGGCGGGAAAGAGCGCCAAGGAAAAGCTGATGGAAAATGGGCTGGATGTTAAAGAGCGTGTCGCCCTGAAAGCCATCGTCGAGGATGGATGGGCTGCTCGCGAGCATTTGGTGCGCGCCAACTCGCGCCTGGTAATCAGTGTGGCTAAGAAGTACATCGGCCGCGGCGTGCCCTTCCTCGACCTGATCCAGGAGGGGAATATCGGTCTGATACGGGCGGCCAATAAGTTCGATTACACGATGGGGAATAAATTCTCCACTTATGCTACATGGTGGATCCGACAAGCGGTCACGCGTGCAATCGCGGACCAAAGCCGCACCATCCGCATCCCCGTGCACATGGGTGATCAGATCAACAAGCTTCTGCGTGCCACTCACCGCCTCACGCAAGAATTGGGCCGCAATCCCAGCGCCGAGGAGTTAGCAAATGAGTTAAACATCCCTACCCAGAAGGTGGAAGAGATGCTGAAAGTAGCACGGCGGCCCCTCTCGTTGGAAATGCCCATCGACGAGGATGGCAGCAGCGAACTGGGAGATTTCATTGAGGATGAGGAAATCACGGCTCCAGATGATGTGGTTTCATCCTCAATGCTGCGGGAACTGCTACAGGACGTGCTCCAAGACCTGCCGCCACGTGAAGTGCGTATTTTGCAGATGCGCTATGGGCTGGTGGATGGCGAAACCTATACCCTCGAAGAAGTTGGGCAAAAGCTCGGCGTGACCCGCGAGCGGATACGCCAGATAGAGGTCCAAGCCCTCAGTCGTCTACGCCATCCCGCGCACGCCCGAAAATTGCGCGATTTTCTGAAGTAGACATGCCCTTACCTCTCATCCTCACCATCATCCTGCCGTTGCTTAGCGCTGGCAGCATTTTCCTGGCAGCGCTTTTGTTTCGGCCCTACATTCGTCATATTGCCCTCATCGCGGCTGTTCTCACTCTGCTACTTGCCTTGACCTCAAGTTATCAGGAGGCGGGGGCTGGATCGACCGTGATGATCCCCTTATGGCGGCCTTCCTCACCCTCCGAACTGCAATCTTCGATGTTCAATACCCTGCCGATACTCCAATCCGATGCCATCGCGCGGCCCCTGGCTTTGGCCCTGGCGCTGGCGACCTGCAGTCTGTACCTGGTCGATCTGGGCGCCGATGAGAAAGCTTCACCCTGGCTCACGACCATACCTTTGGCCTTGCTCGCCGCTTATTTCTCGACCTTGTGGGCAGCAAACGTGCTCACGACGATCATCAGTTGGGCAATCTACGATTTGTTCAAGATGATCGGGTGGATTGCGGCAGGCGGATCCAGAAAGAGCGCTGTTCGTGGCCTGGTCGCCGGGAGCTTGGCGACTATCTTCCTTTGGATCGGCGCTTTGCTGGCCGAAGGTGGCTCCGGCAGTGAGCACTGGAGCCTGATGACCCTTGGCGATGCCCAACGAAATCTGTGGGCTTTGGCCGGGCTTCTGCGTATGTGGGCCTATCCCTTGCACCTCGCCTTGCCCAATAAACCGGAGCCTGCCACCTTCTCTGTCCCCTCACTCTTCTTGAGCCCAGTCGTCGGATGGGTTCTCTGGTTGCGCCTCACTGTTACCAATGGTGGCTTGGCTCCCAACAGCTTTTGGGTTTTGATGCCAGCAGCCCTGGCGCTGGCCATAGGTGGATTCTTGGCCTGGTCATCCAGATCTGTGCGCCAATCCTTGCCCTGGATCGGCATGAGCACCAACGGGCTGGTGTTACTGGCCTCCGGACTGGCGGGAGAGCAAGCCATCGCCGTCATCACAGCCGGTGGCGTGACCTGGGTGCTTGGCATGACCCTTCTTCTCCTGAGCGACGGGTGGCAACGGGATACTCTGTGGTGGAATGCTTTTCCCCTGGTAGGCGTTCTGGCCTTTGCAGGAGCCCCTCCCACACTGGGGTTTGTGGCTCACTCAACCATGGTGGAGCGAGGTGTGTTGGAGGGCCACTGGGGATGGACGGCTGCCTTTTTCATTGGACAGTTGTTTCTGGTTCCCGCCCTGGCACGCCGCCTGCTATCTCCATCATCACCCGGTTACCGTCCAGCGCCATCCTCCGTCCCACTCTGGCAAATTGTGACGCGCGCTGTGGCCCTGGGAGCCCCGGCGCTGCTGTTGATCGCAGCCGGAATCCACCCGCCACTCCTTGGCCCCAAACTAATGTCTGTAGGATTGGCCTCTTACACATTGCCGGGCTGGCTCCTATGGGCAGCCTCGCTCGTCACTGGGGGCCTCATCGTTTGGCAAGAGGAGAATCTGCGCCCCAGAATAGAACTATGGCTTACTGCGGCCCACGACTTATTACAACTGGAATGGCTCTTCGAGACGGTGGCCGGCGCCCTGGAACGCGGCTTATCCTTCCTCCGCGCAGCCGACGAAATCGTGGGCGGTGCCGGCGCCTTACTGTGGTCATGGATTCTGTTTCTTCTCCTTTTGCTGATAAGGATAGGGCCTAATCGATGAATTTCTTGTGCATTGAGAAGGAATTTGGTGGTAGAGTGTCCTTTCTAGGTTATATCCCTGTAAGGTTAGGTGAATAGTGCCTCCTATGAGCGATCTCCTATCCCGCATTTCCGCCTGGGCCGCTATGCCGGCCGTGATCGGCATCCTGGTCACCGCTGGGCTATTGGTCATCAGCCGCGATTGGCGGGTGAGTGTGGCAGCGTTGGCTGTGCAATATTTCTTCGTCGTGCTCCTGTTGACCCGCTTGATTAGGCTGGAGATCGCGGCCGTCAAAGGACTGACTGGCTGGATGATCTGCACAGTTTTCTATTTGACAGAGCGACAGGCCGCCGAACTGGAGCGCGCTCCGGTCGATGAGCCCACGCCTTCATCCCGCCGTTGGCAATGGTGGATTATGTCAACCAGAGCCTCCTTCTACCTGCTGGTCGTAATACTGATCGATGTGGTAGCATACACCGCCGCGCTGAACATCCCTCTGCCCGAGATACCCCCCGATATTACACTGGCTTGCTACTTGCTGACCGGATTAGGGTTACTGCTGCTGGGGCTGAGTGATGCTCCTCTACAAGTGGGGCTGGGGTTGCTGACTTTCCTGTCGGGCTTCGATCTCTTCTACGTGGCCCTGGAGCCGAGTTTGGTTGTGGCCGGCCTGCTCAGCGCGCTCAGCTTCGTCATCGCGCTGGCCATGTCCTACTTGAGAGCGGCCCAGATCGCCACCAGCCAGGGGAGCAAAGCGTGATCGCTGGAATTTTCATTTTCCTGACTCTGCCCCTGGTGATAGCGAGTGTCGTCTACGTCCTACGCCGTTGGGCCAGCCTCTCGGCACTGCTCGCTTTTGGCGCTGCTTTAGCCATGGGCATCACAATTGCACTCTTGCCCCTTGATCAGCCTATTCAGCTTTGGGGCCGTCAAATCATCATCGGTGAACCGGTGGATATCTTGGGCCGCGAGCTCATGATGGAGCCAAGCGACCGGCTGGCGATAGCCTTTCTCTTCCTCACCACAGCCGGCATCTTTGCCCTGGGATGGCGCGTCGCCCCTCACTCCCTCATCTTTCCCATCGGCCTGGCGGTGCTCAGCCTGCTCAGCGGCGCATTGTTGATCCGTCCCCTCATCTACGCCGCCCTGCTAATCGAAATTGCTGCGGCCCTTTCCATCTTCGCCTTGCAGCCGGAGGGAAGTTCCCCTACCAGAGGTGGCGTGCGCTATTTATCTTTCACCATGCTGGCTCTGCCCGGCCTGCTCATCACACATTGGCTCATGGAGCGCTATGCCCTGACGCCGGACAACACCGGACTGCTCGATACCACCGCCATCCTGCTGTTGATCTCCTTCTCCCTGCTTCTGGGAGGAGTGCCATTCCACACCTGGGTGTCCGCCATCGCCGATGACAGCGAACCATTGGCAGGTGCACTTGTCCTCACCGTTAACAACGGCGCGATCTGGTTCCTGCTATTTGATTTTATGGAGACTTACTCGGGGCTCAGCGGCTACCCGCGCTTCGAGGCCGTGATCACGATCGCCGGGCTGGCGATGGTCGTCGTGGGGGGGCTACTGGCGTCTGCGAGAAGGCGCTTGTTGATGGGGTGTGGCGCTCTGGTGGATACCGGCGCCACTCTCCTCGCCCTGGGAATGAGGAGCGAACTAGGGTTATCGCTGGTTCTCTTGTCCTTGCTGATAAGACCCTTCGGGTTGGCCCTGGTGGCTGCTGGGCTCAGTGGTTTAGGGATTTTCAATAAGGGACCGGCGCCGGAGAATGAAGATTCTTCACCCAAGCGCCTCGATGCTTTTCAGGATAAGTTTTTATCTGCGGGGCGAGAGGCGCCATGGAGCACAGCGGCTTTCACCATCGGCGGGCTCACTCTCTCCGGACTGCCGCCCGGCGCAAGTTTCGCTGCCCGTTGGGCACTCTGTCGCGCCCTGGTATCCTCCGGCAGTCCCGGCGCGGCCTTGCTTCTCCTGCTGGCCGGAATGGGTGTGCTCGTTAATGTCTGGCGGATGTTGTCAGCTCTCCTGGCCCGCCCCCAAACTGAGGCAAAACCCAAGGCGGAATCGAAGACGGAAATGGACAATCCCCTTACATCCTCCGAAGGCTGGCTCACGGCCACAGTTTTGCTGCTGCTGATGATACTATCCGTAGCCGTGGGCATCATGCCACAAATCCTCGCTCCCCTAGCCACTCAACTGGCCCAGACTTTGAATGTTGAATGGTGAATGATGAATAGCGATACCAAATTCGCTATTCGCTATTCTCCAGTTCTAACCCGCCCGGCAACCGTTGCTGCGTGTCCGGATCGTACCAGCCGATGGCGATTCGGTAGGCGTCCGCTGACACTCCTCGCAGATCGATCCGCGCCTGGTCGGTAACCAGCTCCCCCTCCCGCCATTCTGATGTAGGATAGGTCCAACTGCGCGGCATTCCGTCGAACTGGGCCAATGGCGCGGTATCTCCCTCCACTGGCAAAAGGTGCACGAACAGCTTATAGTCAACCTCGAGCGCCCGCAGCGCCTCCCACTGTAAGTCAACGTAGACAGTGTTTGCGATTCTGTGCCAATCGACGCCGCGCAGCGCGATAGCCCCATCCCAGACCGCATCGGGCCGGCGCCGCGAACAGAATTCCACCTCAGCGCCCAGGGACAAACGACAAATGACAAATGACGAATGAGCAAATGACAGATCTGTAGGGGGTCTCCCCTGTGATTGTCTTTTCTCATCGCTTAGAGAGAGTGTGTAATCGCCCGGCGGCAAATCCGGCAGCGCGAGCGGCGTCCGCATCGTGGAAAACGTGCCTTGCTCCACGTTCAACGCCTGGGTGTAGGCCAGCGATGAGGCCGGCCGCGCGTCATTTTCCCACGCGCTCACGGGCGATAACTCCAGCGTGACTTTGCGCGGCTCGTCCGCCGACCAGTGACTCTCCAGGATAGGCGGCGCCCCCGGCTCCAGCCAGGCCTGGGAGAGCAACAAGCCGCCGAAATCATGGGCCACGTCAAAATGGACGCCGGCCCGTGGCTGCGTGGTGAAAGCGGTCAAGTAGTCATCCTCGTAGATCGGGCGCGTGGCCAGCGCGGCGCTCCAATCGGCGGCTAGTTCCGGCGGCAGAAATTGCTTGTGGATCAGGACGTAATTTATGTTAGATCCAGCCAGTGCATCCAGCGCCGCGCCCAGGCCGTCCCGCCCGCGCAGCCCCTCCCGATGGGCGAAGGCGCGGGTGAGCGCGTTTCCCTCGATGAAATCGAAGGCCGATTCCGGCGGGCGGGAGACGTGCCCGTTGACCAGCGGCTTCTCGTGGATGGTCTGCCAGTACATGTAGAATTTGTCGGTCTGGCGATCCAGCGGCGCCTCGACAATGGCGAAATCGCCCGTCTCTTGAGCCAACTGGTGGTAAAAGGGCGGAACGTAAGTGTGGGTGGATGGAAAGGGCCAGGCCAGAAACTCGAACAGAATCAGGACAGAAAGCAGCATGACGCATGACGCATGACGCAAGACGCATGACTTCCTCAGCAGCTCGGCGACGCCGAACCCGGCCAATATGGCGAGGCATTGGCCCAACATCAAATTCAGGCGAACGGGCGTGCGGATGAAGCCGATGATGGGCCGGTACCAGGGCAAATCGGGGATGACAAGCTCACCGTTCACGTATAGGCGGGTGCCCAGGGCCATCACCAGCGCCAGCAGCGTCGAGATGACCAGCCAGCCGTGCTGGCGGCGCTCACGCCACCAATGCCGCAACCCCAGCAGCGCCAGCGCCAGGACGGTGTATCCCACGAAAGCCGGACGGTTGGGGGCCGGGAAGCGCTCGTAGATCGGTCGCACCGCCTCGCCCCACAGCGGATGAAGGAAGGAGGGTGTGACCCAGGCCAGCACGTCGGTGTCGAAGACCCAGTCGATGTCCGGCTCGGCGTAACCGGCACGGAGCTGTTCGCGCAGCAGGGGATAGACGACCGGCCCGACCAGCAGAGCAGCGACCAGCGCGGCGACCAGCAGCGCTAATCTCCAATCTCCAACCTCCAATCTCCAATCTCCAACTCGCATCACCAAATAGGGGCCGAGGATGACGGCGGCGTAAATCGGCTGGTGCCAGCCAGAGAGCGCGATCAGGGTGAGGAAAAGGCCCACCAGCGCCCCGCGCCGCCAGGGGCTCTCCTGCGTTCGCTCCCCATCCAAAAAGCGCCGGAAGGTCACCACCAGCGCCCACAGCGTCAGTGGGATGTACTGCGTGCTGAAGATGGTGGGATGAGCGGATTCCCAAACGTGATAAGGGGCGAAAGTGGCCGCCAGCCCGGCGACGACGCCCGCGCCCGCCTGACCGGTTAGCTCCCGCACCAGCAGATAGATACCGAATCCCAGCAGCACGAACCCCAGCAGCACGGTGATGTTGTAGGCCGCCAGCGGGCCGACCAGGGGCTCCAGGAGCATCCAGAGGGCCGTGTTGGTGTGGCTGAAGCTGTGGAAGTAGAGCGGCACGCCGCGCGGGTAGAGGATGTCGGTGGTGTGGTAGAAGGAGAGCGATTGGCCGGAGATTAGGCCGCGCAACACCTTGCCGCTCCACCAGTTGGCCCACATATTGATCCACACATCGATGTTCGCTCCGGCGAAGTGGGTGCCCAGCCGCGTGACGAGCGGATAGGTGAAAGCCAACGCAATCACCACGAAAAGAAGCAAAACGACGAATGAAAAATGACAAATCAAAAATGAAAAAACACGCTTCACGGCAGCCGAATCTCCTTCTGCAGCGCGGCGTCGGGAACCAACGATCCATCGGGCAAGCGCAGCGGCAGCCGCTCCTGCGTCGCCGCGTCATACAGCCCCAAGCTGAGCCGATATGCGCCCGCCGGAAGGTCGAAGGTGTCCAAGCTGACCAGATCGCCGAGCGTTTCCCCGGCGCTCCAGGTGGAGGTCGGCGCGGCCCAATCGCGCGGCATAGTGTCCAGTTGGACCACCAGTTCGCCCTCGCCATTGAAGAGATAGACGAACAGCTTGTAGTCCCGCTGGACGGCCCGCAGCGCGCGCCAATCGAGTTGCAGATATAGCATGCCGTCGCCGGGCAGCACTCGCAGCCGGTCCAGGGCGATCAACTCCCCGAAAGTCGCGATCGGCTCTCTCGCGGCCTCTTCGCCTCCTTCAGCTGGGAGGATCAATAGGCTGC
>CAZANJ010000015.1:0-6929 GCA_964486415.1 uncultured Anaerolineales bacterium | reverse complement strand
CCCCAGCCGAAATCGCTCGCCTGCCATTCATCGCTGGGCCAGTCGGCGCATAGTTCACCAACGACGCTTTGGGCCACGCGCCCATCGGCCCCGATCAGCGACCAGCGGGCGCGGACGGTGTGGTCGATTGAGCGCGCCGCTACCCAGGCCGCCTCCAGCGAGAGCGGCTCGCCCGCGCGGGGATAGCGCGTATCAAGCTGTACCTCGGCCAGCCCCGCCGCTTCGCTGATCGGCCACCTGACACGCAGTTCTTCGCCCAGCGCCGGCTGCGTCCGGTAGACGATGATCTGATCGTCCTCGTAGGATGAGTCGAAGGGCAGATAATCCCGCCAGCGCTCGATCTGGCGCGCGGTCAGGAAGCGGCGGTGGAGCACCAGATAACGCACTGGCGAGGATTCCTCGCCTGGAGCTTCAGCCAGTCCATCCAACCGACGCGAGAGGTCGTCGCCGGGCGGCGGCTGATCGGGATTCTCCGCGATGGAGTCGAAGGCCGAGAGGATCGAGTGGCGCTCGATGAAGGCATAGGCCTCGGGCGGCGTGCGCCCCACGACGCCCTCGACGATGGGCTTCTGGTGCGTGATCTGGTAGAACATGCTCAGCCGCCGCAGCTCGAGTTGGCGCACCGGGATGTCGGCCAGGGCAAAAGACCCTTCCGCGTCTCGCATCTGCTCATAGAAGGCCGGGACATCGACCGGCGTGGTGGGGAAGGGCCAGGGCAGGTACTCGAAGAGCACCAGCGCTACCAGCCCAATTGCGATTAAATGCGGGTAGTCGATTCTTCGCCTCTGGGTCAGCCAGGCGGCGCCCATCCCGGCCAGCACGGCCAGGCCTAGCGTGGTCATCACGGTCAGCCGGGTGGGATCGCGTATCAGATTGGTAAAGGGGATAAGCCAGGGTTGGAGCGGGCGCTCGCTGGTCGCGCCATTGAAGCGCAGGTAGGAGCCCAAGGACGCTATGAGGAAAATCAGTGTGGAGAGCGCCCAGAAGCGGGCTTGGTGGCCTTTCTGATTGAATTTGACGAGCCCGATCAGCGCCAGCGCCAGCGCGGTGTAGCCCAGGAAGACCTGGCGGCGGCCGATGCGCTGATGGAGTGGCTCGACCAGGGGGCCGAACAGGGGGTGTCGTCGGCTGGGCACGAATAAGGCCAGGAGGTCGGTGGTGTGCTCCTCATCGGCGGCGACCGATACCCAGCCCTGCGCCTCCCCGCTCAGTTGTTCCGTCAGCAGCGGCAGGAAAAGGGGCGCGATGACCAAAAACGTGATCGCGCCCATCAGGGCTAATGCGCCCAGGTTGGACAAGTTGAGCCGCTCCGGTTCCCAAACCAGCAGATAGAGAAGATAGAGCGCCAGCCACAGCGCGGAGAAGATCAGCAGGTGCCAGCTGGAGAGCGCGGTCAAGATCAGGAAGATGGCCGCCAGGCCGGCCCGCCGGAGCAAGTTGGTCGATTCGCGGAATAGCCGCATTACGAACATAATCCAGAGCGGTATCCACTGAGTGGTGAGGATGATCAAGTGGGAGCTCTGGTCGACATGGTAGGTGGAGAAGGCGAAGATCGATCCAGCGACCAGGCCGGCGTCGGCGCTGTCGGTGATGTAGCGGGTCAGCAGGTACATGCTGAAGCCGCTGAGCGCATAAGCCAGCAGCACGGTCAGGTTGTGCGCGGCGACGAAGCCGCTGGCCGAGGATCCGGTCAGAGGTTCCAGCAGCAGCGCGATGGCCGTGTTGACGTGGCTGAAGCTGTGGTAGATTAGGCTCACGCCCTGCGGATGGAAGAGCATATCGGTGTGGTAGAAGCTCTGGCCCTCGTCGATGGCCCGCTTGCTCCACCATGTGGCCCAGGGACGAGCCCATACGTCGTAGTCATCACCGGCCAGGTGAGTGGCGAGCCGGAGGGGCAGGGGATAGGTGATGAGCAGCGTCAGGCAAGCGAATGTAATGAAAAATGACAAATGAGAAATGAAAAATGGAGAATGGAGAATGGGGAATGTGGATGTCTCTCTATCCAAAATTCAACTCCTAGATTGGTTCAATCTCGGAGATTGAACCAATCTGCCAGGTGGACGGCATCGGCACCGTCGGGCGTGGTGAGTCGACCGCCGTCGGGCGTGTAGAGCCCGGCTTGCAGTCTATACTCGCCTGCCGGGGCGTCGGGCGGGAGGGCGAGCGTGTGCGAATCGGTGATATACTCGCCGGGCAGCCAGCCGGTGGTAGGGCGGCTCCACCCGGCGGGCACGGCGTCGGACTGGGCGATCATTCTGCCCTTGGGGCCGATGAGGTGGACGAAGACGCGGTAGGATGTGTTGGTCTCGGCCTCGGCGCGCCAGATGAGGGTGGTTGTGAAAACGGTTCCAGGTTTCAGGTTTAAGGTTTCGGGCTTCACATTGGCGCCGACGAGTGTGGCGATTTCGCCCAGGCGGGTGTTGGTTTCGATTTCCACTGGGGGAGCATTGAAAGTGCGGTCGGGGGCGGTGACGGCGATGGGGTTGGGTAGATTGGTAGATTGGGAGATTGGTTCCAGGGTTAAGCGCCAGGTGTATGCTGCGGTTTCGAGATCGGCGGGCAAGTGGAGGAGGTGTTGACCGCGCCAGATGTCGCCCTGCCGCCAAGCGCTGGTGAAATGCCAGGGCGCTGCAGGCGGGAATTCATATGCGGCGGCGGTCGACCCGTCCGGGGCGAGGAGCTCCAGTTGCATTGTGAGATCGTCGCTCGGTCGCTCGTCGGCACGCCAGAAGGTGGTGATGAACGCGGGATCGCCCGGCGCGGCCTCGGCGCGGTCGAAGTCGGCGCCGAGCAGTGTGAGCGGGCCGAGCGAGGCGTCGAGGCGGTTGCGCAGGCCGAGGTGATCGGGATCGGCGGGATGGCGGGGGGCGGTGAGCGCCACCTGCCCCAGCGTGAGCTCCGGCGCGGATGGCTGGCCTTGCTCGTTCAGCACCGAGAGCGGCGCCAGCGTCTCACGGTCGAAGACGGTCAGCACGATCTCGTAGACGCCGGGTGGCGCACCGGGCAGCGGCTCGACCTGGTGGCTGTCCAGCGCGTGGGCGCCCCCCAGCTCCCAGGCGGTGGTAGGCTGATAATCGGCGTAGCCGCGCGGGCGGAATGAATCGGACTTGCTCCAGCGCAGCCCGTTCGGCCCCACCAGGTGGATGACGCTCTGATAGCGCCTCGAAGGTCGCGCGTAAGCGTTCCAATAGAGCTCCAGCCCCAATGTCCCATCGGCGGGCATTTGCTTCGCGTCCTGATTGTACCCGATGAGCCACAGCCCATCGGCGTAGCGTCGCTCCAGTGTATGCTCGACGGCGGGCGGCGTCGAACGGCGGAAGGGCGTCTCCATCCGGTCGACGATCGCGAGTTTGAAGGTCAGCAGCAAAACAGCGAATGAAAAATGAAAAATGAAAAATGACGAATGACGGATGACGAATGACGAATGACGAATGAAGGATGACGAATGATGAGTGAGATATATAGACACGACAAGCACAAGACTGAGGAGTGAGACGGTGTCCGCCACCAGGCGCAGCGGTGTCTCGCCGAAGCGTATGGTCACTTCGTGGCGGCCGGCGGGCAGGTCAAACGTGATCAGCCCATCGGGCTCCGCAGGTGTGATCTCCACGGGCTCCCCGTCCACGCGGACGCGCCAGCCGGGGAAGTAGAAGGTCAGATAGCGAGCGCGGAAGGGCTCTGGCGATTCCAGGATCAGGCGGGCGCGATTGGGGCCGTATTCGGCCTCTAGCACTTCGGCCCCTTCCGGCAGACGGCTCTCGTCGAAACGAGCGATTGTCCCATCAGTCGCGTACTGCTCCTCCAGTGGCGAGCTTTCCGGTCGATTCTTGACCCAGATTGGAAAATAGGACCCCTCCGGGTCGACGCCCACCAGCCCGGTTTGGCGCTCATAGGCGAACACGTCGGTGATGGTGGGATGGGGGGACTTGGGGCAGTAGCCGTGGGGCGGGTAGAGGGATGGAAGGGCGGCGAGAATGAGAGCGGGGACGACAAAGTAAAACGTGAAACGTGAAGCGTGAGACTTGGAGTGTGTTTGTTGCGTTTGGTTGGAGAAAAGGGCACCGGCGAGGAGAGAGGTGGGTAGAGCAGCGCGGCCGATGAGGCGCCAGGGGAATTGTACGAAGGGCAGGAGCGGGACATGTTCCCAGAGCCACACCGAGGCCCTGGTGCTCATAAAGATCAGCACGGCGGCGGCCAAAGCGAAAAATCCCGATATTGTCCACCGTTCCCGCGAACTTGCCCACTTGCCACTTGCCACCTGCCCACCTGCCCACTTGAAAACTTGCAACGCCGCCAAGACCGCTGGTATCAGCCCCAGATGGATCTTCATCGGCGGATTCATCAGCGCGGTATTCAGCGGCGTCGGCGGCGAGAATATCTCCCTCAACCCCAGGAAGTTGTAGTGGAAGTCGTTGTTGCGCGTGACGCGGGACATGTGAAGTTGCACGTACCGCTTCTCCGCCAGCGCGGGAAACCAGAAGAAGGCGGTCAGTCCCAGCGCTAGCCCCAGCGCCAGGGCGACCAGCGCCCAACGATCGCGCTCTTGCCGGTGGGTCCACCATAAAGCGGCCAGGTAGGCGATCAGGAGGGGCGTGAAGAGCAGGCTAGAGATGTTATGGGTCAGATAGAGCAGCGCCAGGGAGCCGACGGAGGCCAGGAACCAGCGCCGCCCGCTCCCCTTCGACGAGTTCAGCGCCAGGCGGCGGAAGGCCCAGAGCACGAAGGGCATCAGCGCCAGCGCGAGCGATTCCGGCGCGTTGGCCCGCACGAGCGCATCGACGAACTGGTAGGGAGCGTAGGCGTAGGCCACTCCCGCCACGAGGCCGGCCCAAGGCCCAAAAATATCCCGCGCCAGGAGGAAGGCTCCCAGCCCGCAGCCCAAAATGCTGAGCACGTAGACCAGATTGAGCGCCCAGGGAAGTGACAATCCGGTGAGGTGCAACCCCAGGGCCAGGTAATAGGAGACCGGCGCACGATAGTTGAAGAAAGGATAGCCGTAACCGAAGGCGAGATCGGGCAGCCAGCGGCTGAAGAGAATCCCCTGCTGGAAGGCGTGCTTCATAGCCGTCACGCGGAAGTAGTGCAGATCGCCGTCGTGAGTGCAGGGGCTCTGGCCGCGCAGCAGGGGCGTAATGGCCACCGCGCAAAGGAGCAGCACGATGAGGATGTTCACAAAGCCACGGCTTTTTGGTTTTTGGCCTTCGGCTGTTTTTCTCATACGCGCTTATTTTACCACTTGCAACTCACAACTCAAGATGGCCTGGTCATCGGGAAGAGGATGTCCGGCGGCATCGGTGACGGGAAGCCGGTCGCCATAGGCGGCGTCGTAGAAGCCCACGGCTATGTGGTAAGTTCCCGGTGGAGCGTCGGGGGCCACGGGCAAGGCGATCTCCTCCACCAGCGTCTGCCCGGCGGCCCAACTCTGCGTCGGGGCCGCGCCGCCGCCGGGGACGCGATCCACCTGACCGTGGGGCAGGCCATCCGGCCCCAGCAGGTGCACGAAAAGCGTGTAACTGCGCTCGGTGGGGCCATCGGCCTGCCAGTAAAGTGTCAATAGCAGCGTCTCGCCCGCCGCCGCCGAGGTCGTGTCCAACTTGTAGCCGCGCAGGTGGATCATCCCGCCAAAGGTCAAGTCTAGCCGCTGGGGTATCTCCTCCGGCAGCGCGAAGGAGCGCTCGCGGCCCAGCACTTCCACAGTTGCCAGCGAAAGACTTCCGAGGTCTCCTCTTCTTTCAGACCTCGGAAGTCTAGGCAGCACATCGAGCGTCAATTGATAGCGACCGGCGGGTAGTTCAGGCGGGATGTGCAGGTCATAGCGGCTCTGGAAGAGATCGCCCACGCGCCAGCGCGAAGTCGGGTAGGGGCTCAGGGGTTTCATGATCTTCCAGTCAACCTTCTCGTCATCACTCCCGATCAGTTGGAAGCGCACTTGATAATCATCGCTTGGCGCATGGCCGGTGTCGCCATCGGCCTTCCAGAAGAGCGCGAAGGAGAGATAATCGCCGGAGCGAACTTGTGTCGGCGGCGGCTCCAGCCCCAACAGTTTCAGCGGCCCGATCGAAACATTTAGCTTTTCGGGTATCTCCAGTGTCGAGCTGTCGGGCGGCTCGGCGGGCGGCGCAACGGTCACCTCGCCCGCGGGCACACGCACGCCTCGGAAAGCGCCGTCTGGCCCGCTCGCGCCCAGCCGCGCGCCGGTGGCCCGGTCGTAGAGGCTCACCTCGACGGCGTAGCGGCCCGGCGGGATGGTCGCGGGCAAGCGCAGATTATACTCCACGTCGGCCCAAGTTCCGGCGGCCCAGGCGGAGGTGGGAAAGAAGACCTCGTTGATCACGAGCGTCTCGGCCTCGCTCCAGGTGTGGCCCGCGTCGTCGCGCAGTGCTACCACGGCCCGGTAATCGGCGGCGGGCGGGAGCGGCGCTCGCCAGCGCAGCAGCACATCCAGGGGCGCGGAAGATTGGTTCAATCTTCGAGATTGAACCAATCTAGCGGGCAGGGCTCCATCCACCAAAGTCAGTTGGCCGCCGAACGAGGCTCTGTAGGATGGGGCGGGAGCGGGTTGCGCGTTGCGTATCATGTATCGCGTGACGGTGGCGGAAGCGATGGTGGCGGTGCTCACCGGCCTGGCGAGCGCTTCCACCTGGCGGCGCAGGTGGACGGCGGTGATGGGCGACGCGCCTTCGGAGGCAATCAGCCAGATGGTTTGGGCGCCTCGCCCGCGGTCGGCGAGTTGCTGAGCCAGCCAGTCAGCGGTGGCGGCTTCGTCGGGAAGTGCGGCCGCCGAGAGCAACTTACCCGGCCCTTCGTAACTACGCAGCAGCGGCGTGTCGGCGTCCAGCAGGATCAGGTCATCGGGGGCGGCACGGTCGACGAGATAGGCGGCCTGTTCGATGGGCGCGGTGTTGGTGTGGATGTTGGTAGATTGGTAG